>JAHEMV010000482.1 GCA_024643455.1 Cytophagales bacterium | reverse complement strand
GCATGGATGTGCTGTTGATAAAAACACACCAATATCACCTGATTTCAAAAAATGATTCAATCCTCCATAGCCGATTGCGGTGTGTGGGCACATCAAATAACCATATTTCTCATGAACTTCTCGGATCAATTTTTTTGTATTGATATCATCAATGCTAATGCCTTTGATGTCATGGATTGTTTTATGGTAATCATTGCTATACAAATCAAGCAACCGAACAAAATTGGATGGGTTGCCCACATCCATGGCATTTGAAATCGTCTGAATAGAAGGCTTTGGAGTAAACTGGCTTGTTTCCAGGTAGTTTGGTACAATATCATTTGAATTGGAAGCCGCAATAAATCCGTCAATTGGTAAACCCATTTTCTTGGCCAACAAACCGCCACATAAATTACCATAGTTGCCGCTCGGTACACAGAAATAAATATCGGAGTGCTTCCCCATCAATCGGGAATAAGCATAAGTATAATAGAAAGACTGTGGAAGCAAACGTGCAATATTGATGGAGTTGGCTGAACTTAGATTCATTTTGCTATTCAGCTCTCCGTCAAGAAAAGCGGTTTTTACTAATAACTGGCAATCATCAAAAGTGCCGTCCACTTCGAGTGCGGTAATATTTTGTCCAATAGTCGTAAGTTGCTGTTCCTGTATTTTCGATACTTTCCCTTTTGGATATAGAAGGGTTACTTTGATGCCTTCAACACCAAGGAAACCCTGCGCTACAGCACTTCCCGTATCTCCGGAAGTTGCCACCAAAATATTGATTTCCCTACCATCTGATTTCAAAAAATAACCCATAACCCGAGCCATAAAACGGGCGCCAAAATCCTTAAACGCCAGGGTTGGCCCATGAAATAGCTCCAGGACAAACTTATTGTCATGTATTTGTTTCAGTGGTACTTCAAAGTTGAATGCATCATCTATAATTACCTTGAGCTCATCTTCATTAATTTCATTTTCTATGATCAATCTTGCGCTTTCATATGCAATTTCCTTATAGCTAAGTTTTGGTAAATCATTTAAAAACTGAGATGAAAACTGAGGAATTACGGCTGGCATAAAAAGTCCGTTGTCATCCGGAAGTCCTTTTATCACTGCTTCCTTGAAACTTACAGGAGCTACTTTTTTATTGGTGCTGTAAAATTGCATTCGTGATGATTTAATTTCTGTGTGGCAAATTTATAAGAAATACATATGAAAACGACATGGAAATAGCAATTTAAGGACTTGACTCTCAATTGACCAGGACATCAGTAGTATAATTGTATATTGTTGTACTACAATGAAATATACGATTTTCGAATACAGATTAGTGAAGGACTAGCTTGCTAACAACTATTTCCCTTTTAAAAAACCAACTACTTTTCGAGCGACCAGTTTTTTCTGGTGAGCTATAAATGCCAGGCTAGCTTTTCTTAAGAGCGGATCACCAATAAACCAACTCTTTAATAAAAAAGCCGCGCCGGCATAAGGGAAAACAGCAAGAAGATTATCCCGTAAAGTAACGGCATTGCCTAATCGATTATGGATAAAGATAAATTTGAATGTTGCATTAACGATCGTCCATACTACCGGGAACAGCAAAGGATAATATTTGGCTCCAGGCAAGGCAATGGTATAGATGATGATTACTGGTAATATTACGGCATCTACCCAGGCAGCTATCATACTCCAGATAGCCAGGATTGTGCTTACATATAAAACTTTCGATAATTTCTTATTAAGAATGGCAACTTGTAAATGATTGATCTCAGATTTTGTAAAATGTTCATGTTGATCTACAAAAGAACAAAACCGGTCATTACTACAAGCACATTTTTCTTCATAGCTGAGTTCGACAGCATTCATAAATTCAATTATTTTTCTTCATTAAACTTCATATTTTCTAACAACTTTCTCGCGTAGCTCATTGCTCATTTAATCCAGTTAATCTTGAATATTTCATGCAAAAGTATCACGCATATTGTATCTAAACGTATCAAAAATCACCCTTGGTGTTACAATAAAAATTCACTTTCAGTGAGTGAGTATGTAATTGTGAAAAAATTTCCAGTCCAAAAATACGAATCAGATTTAAGTTTAATTCAGGTTTCCACCAAATTATGGCGAAAAATGTATTACCAGCCACCGCTAGCACCACCGCCACCAAAACTCCCTCCTCCAAATCCTCCGCCGAAGCCTCCCCCTCCTCCAAAGCTACCACCACCAAAACCTCCTCCTGAGGATCCTCCTCCAAATCCACCACGACCCAGGTTGCTCAAAATGATTGCATCCATAATGCTGCCACCAACAGTGCGGTTTCGGCCTCTTCCTCCTTTTCTATTTCTGATGATAAAAAATATGATGATGATGATTATAAAAAGCATTAAAAACGGTGCAGGACCACCATAATCAGGTTGATCCTCAACCCTTGTTCCCTGGTACTCGCCTTGCATCACTGCAAAAATCGCGTCTGCTCCTTTATTCAATCCGGAATAATAATCATCCTTCCTAAATTCAGGTAATATGTCATTTTCGATGATTCTTTTAGAAAGCGCATCGGTTAGTAAATGTTCTACACCTTTGGCTGTATTAATGGCTATCTTTCGGTCATCTCTTGCCAGAAGGATTAAAACACCATTGTCCTCTTTGGCCTGGCCAATCCCCCATTTTTCTCCCCACTGTGCTCCAAGGTAAGTAATATTTTCACCCCCTGTGGTAGCGATAATAGCGATGACAATTTGGGTGGATGTGGTATCGGAATATTTGATTAATTTATTTTCCAACTGTGATTTTTCAGATGGAGTTAATAAACCGACATAATCATAAACACTGGTTTGAAATTCCGGAACTGGAGGAATTTCAAATTGAGCCAGCACGGATTGATATTGTAGAAATCCAAATAATAGAATTAGGGAATAGATATAAAATTGTATTTGCAGGCGCTTCATGATTTGGAAATTTCGTCAGACAACTCGTTTTTATCACCTTTTTCCCATGGAAAGTATTTTCGAAGTTGTTCACCTGCTTTAGCGATTCCTTCTACAATCCCGTTTTTGAATTCCCCTTTTTTAAAGTGGACCTGCATCAGGTCTTTGGTGCTATCCCAAAAATCTTCCGGCACCACATCATTAATGCCTTTGTCGCCTAGAATGACAAACACTTTCGATTCCACTGCCAGATAAATCAGAACACCATTTCTGGCTTTGGTTTCATCCATTTTTAACTTCCTGAAAATCGTTGCTGCATGAGCCATTGGATCTGAAGCCGAAGTGCTTTCGATGTGCACACGAATCTCTCCTGAAGTGGCATGTTCAGCATTTCGGATTGCTTCAATGATTTCAGCTTCCTGGCCAACAGTAAGAAATCCTTCTATTTTGGACATCATGATTATTTGAAATCAAAATCTACTTCAGGAGCTTTTTCTGCTCCCTGTTCAGCAGCAAAGCGGGTCATTTCTTCAAATCCAAACATACCCGCAAACAAACTGTTTGGAAATATTTTGATATGTTTGTTGTATACATTTACTGATTCATTATACCGGTCTCTTGCCACGTTGATCCTGTTTTCTGTTCCTTCTAATTGCGACTGCAATTCGAGGAAATTTTGGTTGGCTTTTAAGTCTGGGTATTGTTCGACGGTTACTAAAAGTCTTGACAAAGCCGATGACACTCCTGACTGGGCTTGCTGGAATTCTGCCAGTTTCTCGGGTGAAATATTTGCGGGGTCTACAGTCACCTGAGTGGCTTTAGCCCTGGCCTCGATGACATCGGTTAATGTACCTCTTTCGAAATCAGCAGCGCCCTGTACCGTTTTTACTAGGTTGCCAATCAGATCGTTTCTTCTCTGGTAGGAACTCTCAACATCTGCCCATGATGTTTTGGCATTTTCTTCAAAATTGACAGCTGTATTGTTGATTCCAACTGCCCATTTGTATAGTGCGAATACTATAACTGCAATAATGATAACTGGTATTAACCATTTTTTCATGTGTGTGCTCTTTAGATTTTGTGTTTATTACGTTGGCCAATTTGATTTGGTTTCGTTGATGCTAAGTTATAAATAATAAATATGGATTACAGTGTTTTATTTTTCTTCTTAAAGCAATTTCAGGTAAAAATTATTCATTTAGAACTGGTTTTTTTATCCGCTTAGCATTGATTTTA
>JAHEMV010000481.1 GCA_024643455.1 Cytophagales bacterium | reverse complement strand
TGGGAATTTATGACGACCCCTTCCAAACGACTAATCGAAAGTCTTTCCCGTTTGGAAGGTTCAATCATGGTACTTGGAGGAAGCGGTAAAATGGGGAAGGAGTTAGTTGCCCTTATTCAACATGCAGATAGCATATGTGGAAACAAGAGAACGATTTATGTTGCCTCCACGTTCAGCGATCCCAGCGGAAAAGATATTCATCTTTTTGAAGATATGCATGTTTCCTGTTTTAAAGGTGATCTCTCAAACGAGTTATTTCTAAACAGCTTGCCAGATGTTCCCAATGTAGTGTATATGATGGGCTTCAAATTCGGAAGCAGTGACGATTGGCAACGCGCATTTCATTTGAATTCCATTACACCGTACTTAGTGGGGTCAAAGTATGCTGACTCTAAAATCGTCGTATTTTCAAGTGGAAATCCCTACCCGCACACTTCTAAAAATAGAAAAGGTTGTACAGAAGATGCGGTTCTTGATCCGATCGGAATTTATGGGTGGAGCATTGTTGCCCGGGAAAGCTCGTTCAGGGTTACGGCAAAGCAACATCAAAACCAAAAAATTGCCTTTTACCGCCTGATGTATGCCCAGCATTTAGGGTATGGAGTTTTAATCGATTTAGCTCGAATGGTCATCAATAACGAACCAATCTCATTGGCGATGCCTGCAGTAAACCTCGTGTCCCAGAGGGAGGCCAATGAAATAGCACTTCGTTCATTTGATTATTGCCAAAATAATCCATGGACCATCAATGTTGCCGGTCCTGTTTGGCCTGTCAGGGAAATTGTTTTTCGGCTAGAAAAATATCTGGGTAAACAGGCGATCCTGCTTAAGGACGAAGTAGATTTTGCACTTCTTGCCAATGATACTAAGTGTGTTCAGACATTTGGTGCGTATCAGGACGATGGAGAAGAAATGATCAGGGCAGCAGCCTGGTGGGTACAGCACAATGGAACATATTGGAAAAAGCCCACTTTTTTTGGAAGAGCAAAGCATGATTATTAAGGCATAGTTTATTTTCAGATTATCGGTGAATCAGCAACAGAAAATCATTTCGCTAACAAAAGAGAATCTATCCACTTATGGGTTTGCTTGCTTTTATTATCCTGGCGAAATTAAGATGTTCGATGAAAATCCGATTAGGGAAACCATAATAGAAATTGGAACTGAAACAGTATATAAAATTCAAATTCCCAAAGAACTGACCATTGAATTGTCAGAATCATCAAAGATCACCGAAAGTGAAAACTTTAAAATCCAAATTGAACCAAAGGATGTTTCTCCATTAACATTATTATCCGAACGGGCAGGATGGAACCAGACAATAGCAGATCTGAAAGCTATGATTTCTCATGGAGATAAAGGCTATTTTCTTGCCACCTTTCTTCATGAAAATAAACCAATCCCTCTTGGTTCTGGAATATCATTGCCAATATCAAATGATCTGAGTTGGATCGGAATGATATTGGTACATCCAGAACTAAGAAGACAAGGTATTGCACGCGCAATAATGAATTCTTGTATAGCACATGCGCGAATAGCACAGAAAAAATCAATCGTGGGACTTGATGCCACTCCTTTAGGAAAACAAGTATATGAAGCCCTTGGATTCATAGATTCATTCACTATATGGAGGTCAATAGTTTCAGTTCAATGGGAAAAAGGTCCTTTTTCCCAAGCAGAGTTGAAACCATTTGATCTATCCCCCATACTACATTATTTACAAAAGAAGAATTATACAGAACGCATTTCGATCATTGAGTTATTAGCCTCGATACCTGAATCGAAAAACAGGATGGCCGTATCTGAAAATGGAATTCGCGGTTTCATTTTAAGCCGACCGGGAAGAATCAAACCATTTATAGGTCCATTAATTGCTGATTCCGATGAAATTGCATTGGATCTTTTGCAACAAGTTTTGAACTATTGGAAAGACCTGGGTTTTGAAAATGTTTTTTTGGATATCCCCGAAGCCCATATTGATCTGAGGTCTATTTTTACAAGTCAGGAAAATGTTCATGCCGATTTAAAAATACGTCAAATTCCCATCAAGCCTGTCCGGTCATTCAGTCGGATGTACCAGGTTGTTGAACCGGAAGACCTCAATAAATACAATCAAAATCTGCAAAAAGCTGTAGCTAAAAAGGCAGCAGAGGGGTATGAGAAAACAACGGTATTTATGGAAAAAGAAAGAAAGGAAATCGTTCCGATCATGTACGCTTCTGCCGGTCCGGAATGGAGCTAAAAATAAATAAAGGTCAACCTAAGTGCTTATTTTGAATTCATTACTTCCACACCATCCCAATCCTGGGGAACACCAGTTGCAATAAACTGACCTGACTTCTGAAGGAATAATCTGGCGGTGGCATCTTCCGGATGCTCTCGCAAAACCTGTTGAAACCCAACTGCTGCCATAGCAAAATCCTTTTGAAAATAATGCTCCATGCCATCATTAAAAGCGTCAAGAGATTTTATCTTTTTTACTACAATATCTTCATCATCACCATCAAAGCATTCAAATATTTTAAGGCTATTATTTTTTCCTTTTACCTGCACTTTTCCTAAATACCTGAAATGAAATTGCGATGGATTTTTGAGTCCTTCTATACTGGCTTCGCTTAATAATATATTTGCACCATAATATTTTGATAAGCTTTCCACGCGTGAGGCAGAATTTACCGTATCAGAAATAATTGCTGCATCCATTCGTAATTCATCACCAGTGATCCCCATGATCAGGGAACCTGTATGCATACCAATTCCGATTTTGATGGGTATTCTGCCTTTCTTCAATCTGCCTGCATTATAACTGGACAATGTTTTTTGAATCTCTATCGCTGCACGCAAGGCATCACTTGACTCGGTAGGAAAAAGTGCCATAATCGCATCACCCAGATATTGGTTTACAAACCCATGGTTATGTTGAATGAGCGGCCCCATCCGAAGATTAAAGGCGTTGATGAAATTAAAATTCTCCTCTGGAGTCATCTGCTCAGAAATCGTAGTATAGCCACGAATATCAGTAAAAAAAACAGTGACATTCTTATGGGCCTGGTCACCGAGATTGACATCCGTTATCCGGTCTTTACCCAGTGATTTTATAAATTCATTGGGCACAAATCTACCTACCATTTCAAAGATTCTGTTCAGATCGAGTTGTGTTTTGATCCGGGCCAGTAATTCCTGTTTGCTGTATGGTTTTGCCAGGTAGTCATTGGCTCCGATGGTTAAGCCATTTACCAGATCCTGAACCTGGTTTTTTGCCGTAACCATAATAACAGGAAGCTCCGAAGGCATGAATTTTTCCCTTATTTTCTGACAGACTTCATACCCGGTCATTCGCGGCATCATCACATCGAGTAATACCAGGTCATATTTTATTCCGTTTTCCAAAGCGCGCAAAGCATCCTCACCATTCATAGCTGTGGTAAGCTGATACGTTTCTGATGAGAGGTGATTTTTTAATACCTGATGGTTTATCGGTTCATCATCGACAACCAAAATATGCCTAATTTTTCCATTTAAACCTGTTGAAACTTTTAGATCGTTGATTTTGTCTGGTGCAAGATCATCCCATTTTGTTTCGATGGCAACACGTGCTAATGAAGGCGATCCAGCTGGCAAAATAGCTTTATCATCCGAAGCTGGTAGTGTAAAGTAAAATGTAGAACCATTGCCAATTTTAGATTCAAACCACATCCTGCCTCCATGCAATTCAGCCAATCTTTTGCTGATACTCAAACCCAAACCAGTGCCGGCAAACTGCCTCGAGATCGAACCGTCTGCCTGCTGAAATTCCTGGAATATTATTTCTCGCTTATCTTCCGGAATACCAATTCCTGTATCCTCTACAGAAACGGTAATGACATCATCCATTAGATTGGCGTTTACGATTACATGGCCGGATTCCGTAAACTTAATTGCATTTCCAATGAGATTATTTAGAATTTGTTGTAGCCTGTTTTCATCACCAAAGGCTGCCTGAAGATCTATGGGTATATGGTTTTCCATTGATATTTTCTTGCCGGCAATTAGCGGAGCATTGATGCGCAATACAATATCGGTTAAAGAAAAAAGATCAACAGGCTTTCGTTGTATTTCGATATCAAAATTTTTCAGTTTTGAAAAATCCAGAATATCATTGACCAAACTGG
>JAHEMV010000480.1 GCA_024643455.1 Cytophagales bacterium | reverse complement strand
AATAGTGGATTAAAAACCAGCATACGTTTTTTGATAATTAAGGGTAAAAGTACTTTTTAGGATTTTTATAACAGTTCCTAATCAGGATCAATCCTTTTTAATTTTAATCAGTTTCTTATTTTTACCTCACTTTTAGCCATACTCTAGACGATAAATTAATGAAAAGTAAATCTATTCTTCTTTCGCTTTGCTTCGTGTTTTTATGGAAAATTGAAGCTTTATCCCAGTCAAACAATACACTATGGTACAAACAGCCAGCGCAATATTTTGAAGAGAGTCTGGTGTTGGGCAATGGCAAAATGGGAGCCTCAATATTTGGTGGAGTGGAATCGGATAAAATCTTTCTGAATGATGCTACACTTTGGACAGGTGAACCTGTAAATGCTAATATGAATCCAGACGCACATAACTATATTCCGTTGATCCGTGAAGCATTGCGGAACGAAAACTATGCCCTGGCTGACTCGCTAAACCGATTTGTTCAGGGTTCTTTTTCAGAGTCATATGCACCTCTTGGAACCATGAAAGTTAATGTAAAGCATAATGGAGAGCCAAAAAATTATTACCGTGAATTAAATATCAGTGAAGCCATATCAAGGGTTTCTTATGAGGTTGATGGCACAAAATTTACAAGAGAATACTTCATTTCTCATCCGGACCAAATCATGGTCATCAAACTTACCAGTAGCAAAAAAGGCGCACTGAATTTTGATATCAATTTTGAAAGCCTTCTTCATCACCAAATTTCATTGGACGGGAATACCCTTTCGATAAGTGGTTATGCTCCTATTCACTCCGAACCCAATTACAGAGGTGACGTGCCTAACCCAATTGTATTTGATGAAAATCGGGGGACTCGATATACTACACTTTTCAGTATTCGAAATAAAGACGGAAAACTAACACAAACAGATCGATCTATTGCTTTATCTGATGGAAGCGAAGCAATTATTTTTGTTTCCATTGCCACAAGTTTCAATGGATTTGACAAAAACCCGGCCACTGAAGGTGTTAATGACCTGGAAATTGCCAACAACAATTTAATGAAAGCCGAGGGTAAAAACTTTGAGAATTTAAAAAAGGCCCATTTACAGGATTATCAATCTTTCTATAATCGGGTGAATTTGAGCCTTGGAAAAACTGATGCCCCAAATCTCCCCACCGATGAACGATTAAAACGTTATGCTGAAGGTAAAGAAGATAAAAATCTGGAAATCCTTTATTTCCAATTTGGTCGTTATTTGCTCATTTCCAGTTCTAGAACGCCCAATGTCCCGGCAAATTTGCAAGGCATATGGAATCCATACATACGTCCACCCTGGAGTAGCAACTATACCACAAATATCAATGCGGAGGAAAATTACTGGCTTGCTGAAAACACCAACCTCAGCGAAATGCACCTCCCGATGCTGGGATTTATACACAATGTCTCACAAACCGGCGCGGTGACTGCTAAAACATTTTATGGTGTTGGTGGCTGGGTGGCTTGCCATAATTCTGATATCTGGGCAATGAGTAATCCTGTTGGTGATTTTGGTCATGGAGATCCGGTATGGGCCAATTGGAATATGGGTGGAGCCTGGCTTAGCACACATCTGTGGGAACATTATATCTTTACCAAAGACCTGGATTTTTTGAAATCAAATGGATACCCTATCCTAAAAGGCGCGGCAGAGTTTTGTTTGGAATGGTTGGTAGAAGATGACAAAGGCAATCTGATCACTTCTCCATCTACCTCACCAGAAAATCAATTCATCACTCCGGAAGGTTATCGCGGATCGACCTTATATGGTGGCACAGCAGATCTGGCAATGATCAGGGAGTGTTTTACACAAACTATCGAAGCTGCAAAAATACTGGAAACAGATCCTGATTTTAGAGAAAAACTTGAGCGCGCTTTGGCTCGATTATATCCATATCAGATCGGCGCCGCAGGCAACTTGCAGGAGTGGTATTACGACTGGAAAGATGCAGATCCGAAACACAGGCACCAGTCGCATCTGTTTGGGTTATACCCGGGCCACCAGATTACTCCACAAAAGACTCCGGAACTGGCTGCTGCTTGTCGCAAAACATTGGAAATAAAAGGAGATGAAACTACCGGATGGTCAAAAGGGTGGAGGATTAATCTTTGGGCCAGACTTTGGGATGGCAACAGAGCTTATAAAATGTATCGTGAACTGCTACATTACGTCGTACCTGATGGCGTGAAGACCAATTATGCGCGAGGCGGTGGTACCTATCCCAACCTTTTTGATGCACATCCTCCATTCCAAATCGATGGTAATTTTGGTGGTGCCGCAGCTGTTGTTGAAATGTTGGTTCAATCTGATGACAACGAAATCAGGTTGTTACCTGCCTTGCCGGATGTATGGGAAAATGGAACTATTTCCGGCGTGTGTGCTAGAGGAGGCTTTGAAGTGGATATGGAATGGCAGGACAAATCGATATCCAGGCTTAGCATCAGTTCAGAAAAGGGTGGAAAAACCATGGTAATCAGTGGCGATAAAGAGAAAGAAATCAGCTTAAATCCTGGTGAAAAAATGGAGATCAAATGGTAAAAGTTTAAGCTATAGTTTTCTGAGGACCAGCGTACTCATCGATCGTTGATTATCGACGACGACAGCTTTGAAAGGCTCTATGAATTCATAGCTATAGTTCTCCATCATCTGCTGAAGCAGCGCTTTGGTAAGTAAAAATCGAATAGATCCATCAGGGAGAAAATAGGTGCCATTTCCCATGGATTTCATTTGATCTTCCATGCCAATTTCACAAGCCATCCTGATAAATAAGATTCCACCTGGCTTTAACACGCGTGTTAGTTCTTTGATCATGGTAAAAAAATGAGTTTCGCTTTCGGCAAAATGCAAAACAGCACTGGAAATTATTGCATTAAATTCATTGGTTGGATAAGACATCTCTTCCACTTTTCCATTCATAAACCGTGTTAAAGGATAATTTTTGTTAATGGATTTTACCTGGTATTTCAGCCTTTGAATTGATTCACCATTTTTATCAATTCCAAATACCTGGTAATTATTTCGTATAAAGTAGACTATATTCCTTCCTTCACCGCAACCAGCATCAAGGATTTTATGCTGCGATTCAAATCTCCCTTTAAGAATTTGATCGAGCAGATACAAATCGATATTTCCGAGCAGGTGATTGAGATCCGTAATACTAGTTTTTTGCATTTTCTGAAATTAGATACTTCTCCATGGCGATTTCGAAAGCCTGCTTGCCTTCTTCGATCAGTTGAGTTGCTTTATAATAATCGAATGTGCTGCATACTGATCTGGATATTTGAACTAATAAATCAGGTGGATGTTGCTCAATCATATTGTCGGTAATCCTATCCTGCATCATATCGATTGACTTCATCATCAGATCAAAAAATCCCAGCTTCTTGTTAGAAGAGTTCATCGGGTGATTTTCTTTTTTAAACCATTTATTTGCAAGGTTTTCAAGTATCATTTTATATTTTCTATCCTCAGCAATTTCTTTTTTACTACGCCGGGATTCATCATAAGGGATTTTAGCATTCACGTCAACGGCGACGATGAGATCGCCTTCTTTTTTATTGACAAAATTGATTGGCAAAGGATTTAGTATCCCTCCGTCCAGCAATTCCATATTTTCAAATTCAGTTGGCATGACGACAGCCGGGATCGATGAACTTGCCCTCAACGCGCGATATAGGCTACCATGAGTAAATACAATTTCCTTTTGGGCATTCAGGTCCGTAGCGAGTGCTTTAAAAGGAATATCTAAGTCTTCAATATTTCTGTCTGGAATATGCGATTCAATTTGTTTAAAAACCCGTTCCCCCCGGATAAGACCCTGACTGGAAAAGGCAAAATCATATAATTTGAAAACATCTTTTCGCTCGAGGCTGCATGCCCATTCTTTCAACTTATCCATTCCTCCAGCTGCATAGAGGCCACCAACGACAGCCCCCATGGAGCAACCGGTTACCGAACTTATGGAAAAACCATGACTTTCCAGGGCTTCGATTACACCCATATGGGCATAGCCTCTTGCTCCGCCACTTGACAACACTAAAGCAACTGATTTTGACATATGAAATGAACTGTTTTGTGAAAGTAGTGATTGTCTATCCACATCAAAAGAATTTTATAGACAAATCCGGAT
>JAHEMV010000479.1 GCA_024643455.1 Cytophagales bacterium | reverse complement strand
CCTTAGGAGGCTTTTTCCATAATTCCCCTGTATTTATACACTTTCAGGTCGAAATAATTCGTGAGAAAATATTTTAACCTAACTCCTGCTAAAAAGGCAACCCGATCTAAATGATGAAAAACAGAAATATCTAAGACAGCCCTTAAAAAATACTTGTTGGAGCAAAATGCGTGAATATTCTGTTTGAAATAGACAATCCATTCCGAAGTGTATTTTTCAAAATGCGTGGATCCATCAAATAAAAATTCAAGTTGCACTTCACCATGCTTAAATCGGTAAACTGCCGACAAGTCATGATAAAACTCTTCAAAAGCCTCCATTGGGTATTCCTTTTCTTTATTAATTTCCAGAATTATATCATCGATCAATCCCAAAGGGTTATAATGGAGCTGGTAATAGTGTTTGACAAAATCAACCAGATATTTGAGTAGAGCCTCCTGTTGGGAAGCCTGGACTTCCATCAGCATGCTGTTTTTATCAGAAGGAAAAAGTCTTCTAATCATTAAATTTGAAGGTTTTGTAAAACTACGAAAATTTAATTTTAAAAATCAACTATTGTACAAACAACTTGACTGGTTATAACATCGATTTTAAATTTGAAAGCTTCTCTTCCAATGCACCAATCCGCTTCTCCGAATCTTCTTTTTTCTTTCTTTCCAGATCAACAACATTTTGTGGTGCATTATTCACGAACCGTTCATTTTCTAACTTTTTAGTAACAGAAATCAAAAAACCTTTCAAATAGTTAATTTCCTCCTCAATAATCTGGATCTCTTTTTCATGATCAATTTCCTGATTCAAAGGAAGAAACCATTCATCAGCACCTACATGAAAACTTACAGCATTATCTATTTTTTCATTTACTAAATCAAAATCATTGAGATTGGCCAACTTCCAGATCATTTTTGTAGCTGGATAGTAAGTTTCCAAACTTTCCAGCTTCCCATATATCTTAAAAGTCTCTTTTGGGCTGATCCCTTTTTGTTGCCGAATGTTCCGCACATTGGAAACCACTTCAAATGCCTTTTCCGCTTTTTCTATAATTTTATAGTCAAATTTCTCGACTGCGGGCCAGGCTGCGACCATGATACAATCTCCTTTTTTCCTTTCTTGTAAATTTTGATATATCTCCTCAGAAATAAAGGGCATAAACGGGTGCGCTATCTTCATTAACTTCTCAAAAATATCGACAGTTTTGCCATATGTTTTCATATCAATTGGCTGCTCAAAGTCCGGTTTGATGGCCTCCAGATACCAACTACAGAAATCACTCCAGATGAGTTTGTAAATCGTCATCAATGCATCTGAAATTCGATATTTAGAGAAATGATCTTCAAGTTCATTTAAGGCTTGATTGATCCTTGCTTCCATCCATTCGATAGCAACCTCATCACTACCGATTTCCGGTGCTACATTTTCAGCTAATGTCCATCCTTTTACCAAACGAAAAGCATTCCATATTTTGTTTGCAAAATTTCTCCCCTGCTCACAAAGCTTGATATCAAATAACAAATCATTACCAGCTGGAGAAGAAAACAACATGCCAGTTCGCACACCATCGGCACCGTAATCTTTTATCAAATCCAATGGATCCGGTGAATTGCCTAATTGTTTGGACATCTTTCTCCTCTGGCTATCCCTTACCATGCCTGTGAAATAAACATCCTTAAAGGGTAACGTACCACGATACTCATATCCGGAGATAATCATTCGGGCAACCCAAAAGAATATAATGTCATGGCCAGTAACTAAAGTGGTGGTTGGATAGTAATAATTTATATCTTCATTATCAGGATGGCGAATACCATCAAATACTGAAATTGGCCACAACCAGGAAGAAAACCAGGTGTCCAATACATCCTCATCCTGGCGTAGGTCAACTATGGATAAACTGGGATTTCCTGTCTTTTCTTTTGCAATGGACAATGCTTCTTCGGGTGATTCGGCAACGACAAATTCGTTGCTATTGGGTAAATAATACGCTGGTATACGCTGCCCCCACCAAAGCTGTCTGGAGATGCACCAATCTTTGGGATTTTCCAACCAATGACTGTATGTATTTTTAAATTTGGCCGGTACCAGTTGAATGGTGTCGTCCATTACATTTTTTAGTGCTGGTTTAGAAATATCCTTCATTTCCAAAAACCATTGCATGGAAAGTTTCGGTTCGATTACAGCATTGGTCCGTTCAGAACACCCAATTTTATTGGCATAATTATCCACTTTTTCCAATAACCCATCGGCCTCTAATTGCTTGGCAGCTAACTTACGTGCTTTAAAACGATCTTCGCCAATAAAAATACCTCCCCGCTCATGGATGGTACCATTATCATTGAAAATATCAATAGAATCCAGGTTATGTCGTATTCCGATTTCATAGTCATTGATGTCATGCGCCGGAGTAATTTTCAGGCAACCTGTCCCAAACTCCATATCGACATATTCGTCTGCAATTATAGGAACCACCCGATTTACTAATGGAACTATAACTTTTTTACCTCTTAAGTGAAGAAAACGTTTGTCATTCGGATTGACACAAACAGCTGTATCACCAAGAATCGTTTCCGGCCTGGTGGTAGCTATCGTTACATGCCCCTCTTCACCTTCAATTTTATACTTTACATAATATAGTTTTGACTGCTCTTCCTTATAAACCACTTCCTCATCTGAAACAGCTGTTTTGGCTTGCGGATCCCAGTTGACCATGCGAACGCCACGGTAGATTTTGCCTTTTTTAAACAAATCGACAAACACTTTAATTACACTTTCCGAAAGCGCTTCATCCATGGTAAACTTAGTGCGTTCCCAATCGCATGAAGCACCGAGTTTTTTAAGTTGCTCAAGGATGATCCCGCCATGTTTTTCTTTCCATTCCCACGCATGTTCCATAAATTCATCGCGAGTCAGGTCATTTTTATCGATTCCTTTCTCTTTTAGTTTACCAACTACTTTTGCTTCAGTTGCGATAGAAGCATGATCCGTTCCCGGCACCCAGCAGGCTTCGAAGCCCTGCATTCGGGCCTTTCGAATGAGTACATCCTGAATGGTATTATTAAGCATATGCCCCATATGCAACACACCGGTTACATTTGGAGGAGGAATGACGATCGTATAAGGTTTTTTCTTAGGATTTGGCTTTGAACCAAAAAAATTATTTTCCAGCCATACCTTGTACCACTTATCTTCAACTACGCGTGGATTATATTTTTTTGCTAATTCCATAAACGTTTAATTTCATGCTTAAAAACGGACCCGCAAAATTAGTTAAAAAATGCATTTATGCAGTTAATTATGCTGTTAATTGAGAAAATAGTTGGCTTGGTTGAAGATCAAAAACTCAGAAACGATACTGGCGTCTATACAGGTAAAACAAACTAAAAACGCTATGAAAACGAAAGAATGGATCTTGGTTGTCGCAATGATGGGAGTATTGTTCGTAACTGCATTTGCAGATGACAGCACAACAAATAACGATGAAAGGGCTAAATTCAGAAAAGAACAAAAAGCCTATTTCCTGGAAAACATCAAACCAAAAATTGACGCTCAACGAAATATACTTGAAAAGTCCATTTCTGCAGAAGATCAGAAAGAAATTTTACGATTACGAGAGGAAATCATCAAACAATTATTATTTGAAAATGAATTTATATTTGAAGCAAGAGCTTTACGAATCAAAGGAGAAGAAGTTGGTGAAAGCCTAATTACTGAAATGCAAGCACAAAGAATAGTCATTGAAAATCTTAATGACCAGGCCAAGATCATTGCTAACAAATACAGACCTCAGATTGATAATTTATTGACAGAAATCAAAACAATACATAACCCCGCCAGCCCGTATGGTTTGCCAGGAATGGATTTTAATAAAAGAAATGAATTCCAGGGAAGGAGAGGACAACAGGATCATGAATTTCAAGACCTAAGGGGAAATGGATTTGGACCTGGATCTCGAAGAGATTTTGGAATCGTTCAATTTCTCCTTTGGGACGTGGATCGAGGATAATTAAGGTTAGAATAATGTTGGGTAGAGAAGAGGGTGTCCCTTGCCAATTGGTGAGGGACTTTTTTTTGAATTTTGAATGCGAATTACTTTATTTTTGAGGACGGTTTTTCAACATATTCCAAAACATGAAAAGAAGACAATTTATCAAATCAACTGC
>JAHEMV010000052.1 GCA_024643455.1 Cytophagales bacterium | reverse complement strand
GTGACTAGCACAAACCATTTGCATAAAATATTGCTCCATGAACCAAATTTTCTTTTTTCACTCAATCAGTTGGCTTATCAGTCTTACTTGATCGATAATGATACGCTTGCGGTGCTGGAAAAACTTTATTTTGATGCGTATAGACTTGGCCACCTCAGGCAACATCTTCCTGACATGGAACCCATAATTCGTGATGCAGATTTGATGAGTTTTGATATTACTTCAATACGATCTTCAGATGCTCCTGGTAATAGAAATGCGCAGCCTTTTGGACTTACAGGAGAGGAGGCCTGCCAGTTATGCTGGTATGCCGGGCTCAATGAAAAAATGAGTAGTGTTGGATTTTATGAATACAATCCTGAAGAAGATGACGAGCACGAGAAAACCGCGTCGGTAGTGGCCACCATGATATGGTATTTCATCGAGGGATTTTACCATAGAAAGGATGAGCAAAATTTTAGAGGGAATGACTATTTGAAATTTGTGGTTTCGATGCCCAATGAGCCAGAGAACATTGTTTTTTATAAAAGTAAATTAAGTGAAAAATGGTGGTTGGAAGTTCCCTATCCCCATGCTAAATTTCTTTATGAAAGAAACCTGATCGTTCCTTGCAGTTATTCAGATTATCAATTGGCTGCAAAAGGAGAAGTACCTGAAAGATGGATTACAACCCAGGCCAAATTGATCTGACGAAAAACTATGAACCGCTGCACAAGACATTTTCTTAGCCTGATTTCGATATGCTTTTTTAGCTTATCGATGTCCTGGGCTCAGGTGGATTTATTCTATTATTTACCTAAAGAAGTTTCTTACAATTCTGAAATTCCAACTCCAAAATCAATTCTAGGTCATGAAGTCGGAGAATGGCATGTTTCTCATGATAAACTGGTATATTTTTTTTATAACCTGGCAGGATATTCATCAAGAGTAAAGGTGGAAAAATATGGGCAGACCTATGAATACAGACCTTTACTTAATGTCATCATCACATCAGAAGAAAATCATAAAAAACTTGAGCAAATTCGTCAAACCCATTTAATGCTCTCTGATCCCATAAATTCAGAAAAAGTTGATATCCATAATTTGCCGGTAATAATCCGATTGGGATACAGCATTCATGGCAATGAGGCGAGCGGTGCCAATGCCTCAATATTACTTGCGTATTATTTAGCGGCAGCTCAGGGCAAAGAGATTGATGAATTGCTAGATAAGTGTATTATCCTCATCGACCCAAGTTTAAATCCGGATGGTCTGCAGCGTTTTTCCACGTGGGTAAATGAGCACAAATCAAAAAACCTGAATGCTGATCCAAACAATCGGGAATTTGATGAAGCATGGCCAGGAGGTAGAACAAATCACTACTGGTTTGACTTGAACAGAGACTGGCTATTAGCTCAACAACCTGAATCAATAGGGCGGTTAAAACTTTTTCATGATTGGATGCCGAATATCCAAACCGATCATCATGAAATGGGATCTGATGCTACCTTTTTCTTTCAACCGGGTGTGCCAGCAAGAAAACATCCTTTGATCTCTGAAGATAACGCAGTACTGACGGAGAAAATTGGAGCCTATCATGCAAAAGCATTGGATAAGGAAAAAAGGCTGTATTTTACCAAAGAATCATTTGATGATTTTTACTTTGGGAAAGGATCGACTTATCCGGATTTGCATGGCGGTATTGGTATTTTATTCGAACAGGCTTCTGCGCGCGGGCATCTTAAGGAAACACAAAATGGAGAATTATCCTTTCCTTTTGCAATAAAAAACCATTTCATTAGTTCCTTATCAACCATTTCCGCTGGATATGATCTACGCCTGGAGTTGTTGGAATATCAACGAGATTTTTATAAAACTGCAATTACTAAAAATAAGGTAGACCTGGGTAAAGCCATTATTTTGGGGGCAAATGATGATCCTTCTCGACTTATTTTACTTGGGCAGGTACTCCTGCAGCATCATATTAAATTGTACGAAACAACCAAAGATGTGGAACTTAATCACATCAAGTTTAATGCAGGGAAAAGCATCATAATTCCATTGAATCAGTCACAGAATAAACTAATACGAGCAATTTTCGAGCGCCAAACCACCTTTAAGGATAGCCTGTTTTATGATATATCAGCTTGGAATTTTGATCTGTCATTCAATACCGATTTGGCATGGATAAATGATATTAATTCCATGAAAATATTAGGAGACCAAATTACTGAACTCACATTGCCAAAAGGTAATCTTACTTCCAGGAGTACATATGCTTATGCAATTAATTGGGATCAATATTTTGCACCAGGAGCGGTGAACGGGTTGCTGCAAAAGGGATTAATTTTAAAAGTTGCGACTGACCCTTTTTCTACTCAAGAGGGTGAAATGTATGATCGGGGAACGATTTTGATTCCAATTGGAATTCAAAATATGGGTGAAGATGAATTATTTGAATTATTAGGGAAATATGCATCGAACTATCATTTAAAAATTAATGCGATTAGCTCTGGACTATCAACTTCAGGGATTGATCTTGGCAGCAGCTCTTTTAGTAACCTGCGTAAACCTACCATTGCCATGTTGGTAGGAGATGGAGTAAATGAATACGACGCTGGCGAAATTTGGCATCTGCTCGATCAGCGAATGGATATGCATATTACCATGATCCCATCCGTTTCTGTGGACAGAATAAAATTTAATCGATATAATGTGTTGATTTTACCTGATGGAAGTTATGGAGACTTAAACTCAACGGGACAGGAAAAAATAAAAGAATGGGTAAAAAACGGTGGTACACTTGTCGCAAGTTGTAATGCATTGCGTTTGATTTCAAAATTACAACTTGCTGATTTGAAATTTAAAAAAGCTGTTAAAGACACTTCCAGAATCATAGCATATGCTGATCAACAAAAAGCGAAAGGAGCGCAACAAATAGGAGGAGCAATTTTTACAATGGAGATTGATAATACGCATCCCTTAGCCTATGGGTACCATCAAAAGACCATTCCAGTAATGAAAAATAGCATTTTGTCTCTGGAGTCGGCGGCAAATAAAAATACAAATCCTTTCAGATACGCAAAAGATCCATTGTTAAGTGGCTACACATCCATAGAAAATTTGAAGCAGATAGGCGGTTCGCCAGCAGTTAGTGTAGCAAAATTTGGAGAGGGTAAAGTTATTGCCTTTGTGGATGATTATAATTTCAGAGCTTTTTGGTATGGCACAAACCGATTGTTCATCAATAGCATATTCTTTGGCAATTTGATTGTGATATAGTAAGTAAAGGCTAAGTTTTAATCATAAAAAAAGCCGGGTTAAACCGGCATAAAAAACATATAACACAATTTATATCACCTTATATTTTAAAGTAGCGTCCCATCTTTTTTGAGCCTAAATTCAGGTTCATATTCACTCGTTACACCACTTTCATCTGTCAATATTAATTTGTAAAAAACTTGTCCTAAATCAGGGAGATAGTCAATATATTTTTTATCATCCTGCGTAATGGTTTTTACCGTCTCCCAATCAACAGAATTCGAATTCAAGCTTCCTTTCCTTAATTCTATTGTTTTTATATGCCTGGTTGAATTAATCACCCAATTAAATTCGAGTACATCACCATTTTTTAAGGCGACAAATTTCACCATTTCCTCACTGCCAAGATTATTTTGGTTTCTATATCGTTGCGCACGGGCATTGGTAAATACCACAGTAAAGGCAAATGATAAGATCAAAATAAGGCCCTTCATCTTCTACAGGTTTTGCTATCTTTTATTGATAATACATCAAATATAATTAAGGTAAATAAGGAATATACAAAAGCTCAAGTGACATCAACGTTAAGAAATAGGTAAAAATTCATTGTATGGGTGATAATATTAGGTTTCGTCGATGAACTTACATTGATTTTTGTAAACTGATATTCGTTTTCGTTCGATAGAGGCTATATACACGTTTATTTTTTAGCTAAATCACGTTTTTCTGACATATTGCCGTTATGAGGTCACATAGTTGCAAAATTGTTTTATTAAGTCGGTCAGTTGCTAAAATTGCTGAGCAGTTAAACTATATTTCAATGGATTAAGAGATGATCCAATAAAAATCTTTAAGTATTCAATAAGGAAATTCCATTCCTTTTCATCTATATGACGTTCGAAATAAACAAATTCATGAAATATTAAGTATAATCCTATTTTTGTTTACATTTGCACCTCCTTTAAAAATGTGGACAAAATTAGCACATATTGTACTTAAGAACCGGTTAGCCTTAATCATAATATTAGGCATAATAACCGTCTTTATGGCCTATAGAGCCAAGGATGTACAATTTACTTATAGTTTTTTTACGGCAGTTCCTGCCAACGATCCTGACATGGTTTATTTTACTGAATTCAAGAAGAATTTCGGTGAAGATGCGAATATTGTTGCAATAGGGATCAAAGACTCTACGCTTTATGAATTAGAAAATTTTCGTCGTTTTAAATACCTCAGTGATGAGATATTACAAATAAATGGAGTAAAGCAAGTCGTTTCGATTCCATTGTTCAAGTCGCTAATCAAGGACTCAAAAAACAAAAAATTTTCGCTTGAACCTATATTTACTGAAATCCCTGACGATCAGGAAACATTAGATAGCCTTCTTAAAGTTGCTAATGATCAACGTTTTTTCAGTGATCAAATAATCAATAAGGTAAATGGAGCTACATTTATCCTTATTTCTATTGACAACGAGGTCTTAAATACCAAAGATAGAGATGTTGTTATCAAAGATATTGAACACATTTCCAAAGCTTTTGAAGCGAGTACAAATATTAATTTACATTTTGTTGGATTGCCATATATCCGTACCGAGGTTAACGGAAGTGTAAAAGTAGAGCTTCAGATTTTTCTTGTATTATCCCTGATTGTTACAGCATTGATATTATTGTTTTTCTTCAGGTCATGGGATGCTGTTGTTTTTCCGCTGATCATCATCATTGTAATCGTGATCTGGTCAATGGGGACATTGGGTATTTTGGGATATGAAATAACAATATTAACAGGATTATTGCCTCCGGTAATTGTCGTCATAGGCATTCCTAACAGTATCTATTTGCTCAATAGATACCACCAGCAAATAGACAAGCATGGCAATAAAATTCGCGCCTTAAGTCATGTTATTAGAAAAATTGGTTTAGTGGCATTGATTACAAATTTCACAACCGCTGTTGGGTTTTTAGTACTTATTTTCACGGGAATCAAAGATTTAAAGGAATTTGGATTAGTTGCCGGTGTTAATATAATGGCAACATTTTTGGTAAGCATTATCCTTATTCCTGCAGTATTTAGTTACTTACCTACTCCACATGGTAAACAATTAAAGCATTTACGATTTAAGGCACTTGATTTTGCATTGACCTGGTTAGATTTATTGGTACACCGCCATCGATACAGGGTATTTGCAATAACTGGTGTGGTTGTTTCTATAGCCTTTTTTGGTTTACTAAAACTTCATGCTATCACATACATAGTTGATGATGTGCCCGATGATAGTCAGGTAAAAAAGGATTTATTCTTTTTTGAAGAAAACTTCAGTGGTATTATGCCTTTGGAAATTGTTGTAGATTCTGGCAAGAAAAAGGGCATATTGAATCCAGATTTTCTACAAAAGGTAAATCAATTGGAAGAATTTCTCAATGAACAGAAACATATTTCTAAGCCTGTTTCTATTGTGAGCATGTTGAAAGCTTCTCGACAGGCTTTTTATAATGGTAATCCAGATTATTATTCTCTTCCTACCAAATCGGATAGAAATTTTATTCTTCGATACTTCTCCGGTGATCAAAGTCAGAGTACTCTGCTTAAATCTTTTGTCGATGAAGATCAACAAAAAATGAGAATTTCCCTCAAGGTTGCAGACATAGGTTCTATTAAGCTTGATTCGTTATTGGATAATGTCGTGAATAAAGAGATTGATACCATATTTGCAGGAACCAATATCGTTGCAAAAGCGACAGGGACAACCCTTCTGTTTGCGAAAGGGAATAAATTTTTAGTCCAGAATCTTAGAAAAAGTATGATTATGGCATTCATTATTATTGCTATAATCATGGGTTTCTTATTTAGAAATCCGAAAATGATTGCCATTTCTTTAATTCCAAATCTAATACCATTGATATTGATTGCTGGTATAATGGGGTATTTCAATATTGCCTTAAGACCGAGTACCGTTTTAATATTTAGTGTGGTATTTGGCATATCAGTAGATGATTCAATCCATTTTTTAGCAAAGTATAGACAGGAACTTTTTTCCAATAATTTTTTCGTTCCCCTGGCGATTAGCAATAGCATACGGGAAACCGGCGCCAGTATGATATATACATCGGTTGTGCTTTTTGCGGGATTTATCATTTTTAGTGGTTCAAAATTTATTGGCACTACTATGTTGGGTGTTTTGACTTCCACAACTTTACTCATTGCCATGTTTGCAAACCTCATCGTTTTACCTGCTTTGCTCATGGTATTTGATGACGGTAAACGTAAAAAGGATGCCCATCCGCTGATTGAGCATTATGATGAATTCTATCAGGAAGATGAAGACGAAGAAATCAATCTTGAAAAAATCAAAGTTGGATAACGAGGTTCAGGATATTTATAAATTTTCATAGTTGATAAATAATTTACATAGATAAGTTTAGCGTGAAGTACAGGGAAAACAAAAATTTGAATTTAGCTCAGGTAGGTACTGAACTTTTAGCCCACTGGAAAAAAAACAACATATTTGAATCCTCACTACAAAACAGGGCAAATCAAACTGAATATACCTTTTATGAAGGTCCTCCGTCTGCTAACGGAACTCCAGGAATTCATCACGTCATATCAAGGGCTGTTAAAGATATTTTTTGTCGTTTTAAAACGCTAAAGGGATTTAAAGTAGAACGAAAAGGGGGTTGGGATACCCACGGACTACCGGTAGAACTTCAGGTTGAAAAACAGCTTGGAATAACTAAAGAAGATATTGGTACAAAGATCACGGTAGAAGAGTATAATAACGAATGCCGTAAAGCAGTCATGCAATATAAAAGTCAATGGGATGACCTGACAGAGAAGATGGGTTATTGGGTTGATCTCAATGATCCATATATCACTTTTGATCGGAAGTATATGGAAACCCTTTGGTATCTTCTTAAGAAATTTTACGATAAAGGATTATTATATAAAGGGTATACCATACAACCTTATTCTCCTGCTGCAGGCACGGGTTTAAGTTCGCACGAATTAAATCAACCAGGTGCATATCGAGATGTTAAAGATACCTCGTGTGTCGCCCAGTTTAAAATTAAAGGGACTGAAAATGATTTCTTTCTTGCCTGGACCACTACTCCATGGACTTTGCCGGCAAACAACTCTTTAGCCGTTGGAGAATACATCAATTATGTCAAAATTAAAACGTTCAACCCATATACTTTTGCACCGGTCAACGTAATCCTGGCAAAAGATCTGGTATCTGCTTTTTTTAGCCCAAAAGCTGAAAATTTGAGTTTTAGTGATTACAAAAATGAAGATAAGCTTATTCCTTGGGCGATAATTGATAATTATAAAGGAAGTGATTTGCTGGGTATGGAATATGAGCAATTATTGCCTTATGTCCCACTTTCTGCCCCCGCATTGAAAGTGATAATAGGCGATTTTGTCTCAACAGAGGATGGTACTGGAATTGTTCATATTGCTAAAACTTTTGGAGCAGATGACTATCGGGTAAGTGTGAAAAACAATATTCCCGGGGTTTTGGTAAAAGACGAATTTGGAAATGAAGTTCCCATAGTGGATAAGCAGGGGAGATTTGTTAAGGAAATCACTGATTTTGCCGGTATGTACGTAAAAAACTATACCGGTGAAGATGAGAATGACCCCAACTTCAGATCAACTGATGTACTCATTGCAATCAAACTGAAAGAGGAGAATAAAGCATTTAAAGTTGAAAAATATGTGCACTCCTATCCTCACTGCTGGAGGACTGATAAGCCAATATTATATTATCCAATGGATTCGTGGTTTATTAAGACTACCGCATATAAGGAAAAACTGGTAGCATTTAATAAAACCATCAATTGGAAGCCAGAATCAACCGGCTCAGGAAGATTTGGAAACTGGTTAGAAAATCTTGTTGATTGGAATTTAAGCAGATCACGATTTTGGGGCACACCTTTACCTATTTGGCGAACGGAAGATGGAAAGGAAGAAATATGCATTGGTTCCATTGCTGAGTTAAAAGCAGAGGTGTCTAAAGCGATTGATTCTGGATTTATGAAGGATCAAATTTCAGATGATTTTGACCTTCATCGACCCTATGTTGATCAAATATTTCTTGTGTCACCTTCAGGTCAGCGAATGGTTCGGGAACCAGACCTGATCGATGTTTGGTTTGACTCCGGATCTATGCCTTATGCTCAATGGCATTATCCATTTGAACAGGAAGAAATATTCAAAAGGAAATTTCCAGCAGATTTTATCGCTGAAGGAGTCGATCAGACTAGGGGATGGTTTTTTACCCTACACACTATTGCAGTGATGTTATTTGATAATATTGCGTTCAAAAATGTAATTGCAAATGGTTTGGTATTGGATAAAGATGGCAATAAAATGTCCAAGCGCTTGGGCAATGCTGTAGATCCATTTAAGACACTTGCTGAATATGGCCCTGATGCGACACGTTGGTACATGATTAGCAATGCAAATCCTTGGGATAATCTCAAATTTGATATCAATGGAATTGTAGAGGTACAACGAAGATTTTTTGGAACCTTACAAAACACGTACTCCTTCTTTGCGCTCTATGCCAATTTGGATCAATTTGACTGGCAGGAAAAACAAATACCACTGGAAAAGAGAACAGAAAGTGATCGTTGGATTATTTCCAAATTGAATACGCTCATTGCTAATGTCGATGGTTCATTTGAAGATTATGAGCCAACACGAGCTGCACGTGCCATTCAGAATTTTGTCATCGATGACTTGAGTAATTGGTACGTTCGGCTTAATAGAAAACGATTCTGGAAAGGCGAGCTAAATGATGATAAAAAAGCAGCATATCAATCTTTACATACTTGCCTGCTGACTATAGCTCAATTGGCTTCACCAATTTCTCCATTTTATATGGATAAACTATATCTGGATCTTATTCATGAAGGTAGTTACGGAGCTAATTCTGTGCATTTAACTGATTTTCCGATACCCGATGTTGCCACTGTCGATAAGGATTTGGAACAAAAAATGATGCTTGCTCAAAATATTTCTTCATTGGTGCATTCTTTGAGAAAGCAGCACAAACTTAAGGTAAGACAGCCGCTTTCCCGGATTCTTATTCCAGTGCTGGATTCAAAAACAAAAGCCCAGATCCAGGCAGTGGAAGATATCATCCTCAATGAGGTGAACATCAAGTCCATTGAATATGTTGACAATACATCAGGAATAATAATTAAAAAGGCAAAAGCAAATTTTCGAAAACTTGGTCAACAATACGGGCCAATGATGAAAGACATTTCAAAACTCATTTCTGATATGGATCAGCAGGCAATAACCTCCTTTGAAACCAACGGAGAATTTTCTTTGCAAATCCATGGAAAAGAGATCCTTTTGAAGGATGATGATGTCATGATTCAATCTGAAGACATTCCAGGATGGACTGTAGCTGCAGAAGGAGGGCTGACCGTAGCTTTAGATATAAACATTACTGAAGCATTGCAAAAAGAGGGGATTGCCCGGGATTTTGTCAACCGAATTCAAAACCTGAGAAAAGATTTAGGACTGGATGTTCAGGATAAAATAAGGATAGTAATAAGTGATGAAAATCCATTTATTTCTGATAGTATAGAAAGTAACAGGAATTATATTTGTGATGAAACGCAAGCTTTAAAACTTGAAATAGTTACAGAATTAAAGGAATTTAAGGAAATGGAAATTGATGAGCTTATCATCAAACTTAACATAGAGGTTATAAAACCAATTTGAGTTGCCTGCGTTAAGGATTAGGATTCGAACACAGATAAAGAAGTAAAAAAAGGCATGAAGTATTTTAAATTTTACCTGTTGACCATAGGAATGATCATTTTAGATCAGGTAGTAAAACTTTTGGTTTATTATAACATGGATCTTGGAAATGAGATCCCGGTTTTGGGGGAATGGTTTAAAATTCATTATACAGTTAATCCCGGGATGGCTTTTGGACTGGAGTTGGGGTCAGAATTTGGGAAATTTGCCTTAACCTCCTTCCGATTAATCGCCATGGTTGGAATCGGATATTACCTCTTTACATTAATTAAAAAAGCCGTACCACAGGGATTGAGTTGGTGTATTGCCATGATCCTGGGAGGAGCTGTCGGTAATGTGATTGATAGCACCTTTTATGGAGTTTTATTAAAAGGAAATGCGCCTGCTAATGTACGGACTCCCTGGTTTCATGGCCAGGTTATCGATATGTTTTATGTCGATATTTGGGAAGGCAGGGTAGCAGACTGGATTCCTTTTTTTGGAGGAGATTACCTTTCGTTATGGCCTATTTTTAATATCGCCGATGCATCAATTTTTGTAGGAGTCGCTATAATTTTAATATTTCAGAAAAGATTTTTTATTGAAAAAAGTTATGAAGAAGAAATGTCAACCGAATCAGTTGTTTCTTCGGAAGTAGAGTCTGAAAATAATTGAGCACATTTTACATCTTTTTATTTTAGCTGCGTTGTAATCCTTATCACAGAATTCCTTAGATTCGAATTGTAGTTTTGAATTTAAAAAAGCAGAAGAATTCGTGCAAATCAAAAATTACTTACCAATTTTCAGTTGGCTTCCAAATTATAAAAAAGAAGATTTCAAGGGAGATTTTTGGGCCGGCCTAACGGTAGGTGTGATGCTAATCCCTCAAGGGATGGCTTATGCAATGATAGCCGGTTTGCCACCAATTTATGGATTGTATGCGGCTTTTTTACCCCAGGTTATTTATTCATTATTTGGTACTTCGAGACAATTATCCGTCGCGCCTGCAGCAATGATTTCTTTACTTATTGGAGCAGGTCTAAGTAAATTTGCAGGACAGGGTACTGAAGATTTTGTGAAATTGGCAGTTTTATTGGCCATGATTGTTGGACTAATTCAGCTTCTATTCGGGCTTTTTCGAATGGGTTTTTTGGTTAATTTTTTATCTCAACCTGTCATAAGTGGATACACATCCTCAGCTGCCATAATTATTGGTCTAAGCCAGCTACGGCATCTGCTCGGAGTTAATATGCCATCAAGTAATTTGCTCCATGAAATTATCATTACCACTGCTAAGCATATTGGCGAAACTCATTTGATCACTGTTTTGATCGGAGTGGTTAGTATTGTTTTGATTTTGGCTATCAAAAAATTCAATAAATCTCTTCCTGGAGCAATCATTATTGTCATAATCGGAATTGCTTTTGTCTCTATTTTCCATTTGGATAAGAGCGGGGTAAAAATTGTTGGAATAATACCTGGAGGATTGCCAAAGATCGGTGTGCCAAACGCTACACAACAGGAAATTGTGAATTTGATACCATTGGCCATCCTGATCTCTATGGTAGGATTTATGGAGTCTATTTCCATCGCCAAGGCCATTCAAATGAAAAAACGCACCTATAAAGTTTCTGCTAATAAGGAATTAATTGGGTTGGGATTTGCTAATTTTTTAGGTTCATTTTTCAATTCTGTTCCAGTTTCAGGAGGTTTTGCCAGAACAGCAGTTAACGAGCAGGCTGGAGCAAATACCAACCTGGCTTCCTTAATTAGTGCAGCTTTGGTTGGATTGACTTTATTGTTTTTCACGCCGGTGTTTTATTTTCTGCCAAATGCGATTTTGGCTGCAATCATAATGGTTG
This sequence comes from Cytophagales bacterium, assembly GCA_024643455.1. Classification (GTDB taxonomy): domain Bacteria; phylum Bacteroidota; class Bacteroidia; order Cytophagales; family Cyclobacteriaceae; genus JAAUQL01. The sequence goes on along the minus strand of JAHEMV010000052.1, from coordinate 3,923 downwards.
CTGTTATCAATCTTATCGATGTAAAAACAGCAGTGCTATTGTTTAAAACCAACAAGAAAGATTTTTCGATGTTGCTGGCTACTTTTCTTTCTACCTTGATTTTTGGTGTTCAAATAGGCATTATGACCGGGGTAGTGTTATCCTTGGGTTTGGTGATTCATCGAAGCGTTTACCCGCATCTTGCTGAATTGGGCAAATTGCCTGATAGCAACTACTATAGAAATCTTTCGCGTTTCCCTGAAGCTATTGAGCGAAGTGATGCCTTAATTTTCAGATTTGATGCAGAATTGTATTTTGCAAATATCAGTTATTTCCAAGAGCGTCTTGAGCAAATGATGTCAAAGAAAGGGAAAGATCTAAAAGTGATAATACTAAACGCTCAATCGATATATGCCCTTGATAGTAGTGCGGCAAGGGGGCTGGAAGAAATTGTAGAAAATTGTCATCACCAGGGGATAGAATTTTACATGACCGAAGTAATTGGACCAGTGCGTGATATGTTGAGAAAAACCGGTCTATTTGAAAAGATCGGGGAAGATCATTTCAGGATGCGGGTTCAGGACGCATTAGATTATTTTGATAGGCATGGAAAAATGGGGAATTCCTATGCCATCCAATCAAATCTGTAATTATTTATTGCGGTTATTTTAGACTCAGTTTCAATTATATTAGAAAAATGGAAACAATTTTCCGATTTTTGCATTTTTAATATAGTTCAAGAGGAAATCATAACACCAATGAATAGTTACTCTGGTAATACTACCGTCATAGATAAATTCCCCATATTCTTCGAAGAAGGGCTTAAAAAAGAGTTACATAGTGTTTCAAAGCTATATGCTGTTCCTGCAGGAGATATCATCATGGATATAGACCAAACTATTGATCAAATTCCATTGGTAATACAGGGATCGATAAAAATCCTCCGGGAGGATGAAGAAGGCAACGAAATTTTTCTTTATTATCTTGAACCCGGCCATGCTTGTGCTACCTCTATCACCTGTTGTCTCACCGGACAAAAAAGTACTATAAGGGCAATTGCTGAAGATGATACTGAATATTTAGGAATTCCTGTTCACTACTCAGATGAATGGATGATCAAATATAAGTCATGGAAAAATTTCGTAATGAATACCTATGCTGAGCGATTTGAAGAATTATTGAAGGCGATCGATCAGCTAGCGTTTAAAAAAATGGACGAACGTCTTTCAAAATATCTACATGATAAGGCTGATCTTCATGAAAGTTGTGAAATTCATATTTCCCATCAGGAAATTGCCTATGATTTGAATACATCCAGAGAAGTAATCTCCAGGTTACTAAAACAGCTGGAAAAAATAGGTGCAATAAAACTTGGCAGAAACAGGATTATTATTCTGGATTGAACCTATTTTAAACTGTAAGTGTCATTTAAAAAATATTTTTTAAGCAAAACCAACAGTTTATAAGTAATCACAACTGTTTAATCAAATCTCAATTTGGATATTGATTGGTGGTGTTTCGCTGTTTTTAGCTTAAAATCCATAGATGAAGTTATACATCTGGATTAGATTAGGAGTGGGTTTTATTTTTCTCCCCAAACTAACCTTCCAGAATCATCATACCACAATAATTCTTGGTCAGTCAAGTTTCTGATGATTTCATCCAATATTGTAAAGTCCTGATTTGAAAATAATTTTGTCAATTCTTCAGGAAATTTTGGTCCCTTTTTTAATTCAAAAATCACCATTTCTTTCACCCGATCATGATCTGATTTAGAAATTTTCCTCTTTTTTTCAAGGCAATAATCACAATAGCCGCAATCCTCAAATACGCGTTCGCTGAAATATTCCAAAATCATACTGGTGCGACACTGATCACTTCGTTCTACATAATTCAAAATAGCCTCAAGTTTTATTTTTTGAATTGTACTTCGATTGGCTAGATGTTGTTTATCGAGAGGCAGTTTACTAGCATCATATCTTGGGGTGACAAATGCAAGCTGTGGTTTATCGCGCATACGATCATAGGTGATCACCTTGAGGGTATTTAAATGTTCCAGTTGATTTTTTACTTTTAAAGTTGAAGAATTTAACATTCTGGCAACCTGGTTTTCAGAGATGCGCACAAAATTTCCAAAAAGCTCTCCTCCATATAATCGAAGTAAAACCTTGATCAATGGATCAAATGTCTCATTCGCAATTTGAAATTTATACAAGTCAGTCTTATCGATGTTTAATGAGATTTTTGAAGGATGATAGAAACTTTCATTTAACTCAATAAATCCTTCTTCTTCCAGTTTTCGGATAGCATAATAGGTTTCGCTATTATTCAGGTTGAAGCTGTTGCAGAAATCCGTAATATCAAAATCGAAATACGAAAGCATATTGGAGCCAACAGCAATTTTATAGTAGTTGGCCAGCGCCTGATAAATGCGTTTCATCAGTTCGATGGAAGGATGGGCATTTTCAAAATACGTATTGAGCAATTGCTTATCTCCCGGATGGTATAGAATAACGGCATATGCTTTTTTGCCGTCGCGTCCTGCTCGCCCAGCCTCCTGATAATAAGCCTCAAGGTTGTCAGGTAGGTCATAATGCACAACTACACGAACATTTTCCTTGTTTATTCCCATGCCAAATGCATTTGTTGCTACGATTACCCTGGTTTGCCCTTTTTTCCATGATTCCTGCTTTTTCATTCGTTGATCATGACCTAGGCCAGCATGATAGTAATCGACAGAAATTTTTTGCCTGAGCAAAAGATCTGCTATCTCTTTGGTTTTTTTGCGGCTACGTGCATAGACCAATGCCGATCCGGGGACATTTTTTAAGATCTCTAAAAGTTTGTCTTCCTTGTGTTCTACCTGACGAACAGCAAATGATAAATTTTTTCGGGCAAAGCTAGCTTTGAATTGTTTTGGTGATTTTAGATCCAGCTTTTCACAAATATCCGCAATGACCCTATCCGTAGCAGTAGCGGTAAGTGCAATGGTATTTATTTCAGGTAAATTTTCATTTCTGAATTCGGTGATTTTCAAATACATTGGCCGAAAATCATATCCCCACTGTGAAATGCAGTGCGATTCATCAACTGCAAGCAAGTTGATATTCATTTTTTTTACCCGTTCACAAAACAAATCTGTCTGTAGCCGTTCTGGAGAAACATATAAAAGTTTTACATCTCCATATATACAATTATCCAGGATTATGTCAATTTCCCTGTTTGTGATCCCGGTGTAAATTGCATATGCTTTTATCCCTTGTTTGTTCAGCTGATCCACCTGATCTTTCATCAAAGCAATTAGGGGAGAAATGACCAGGCACAATCCTGGTTTACAAATAGCTGGGAGCTGGTAACACAAGGATTTCCCTCCACCGGTGGGAAGCAGTGCGAGTACATCTTTTTCTTCAAGCACCGCCTCAATGATTTCTTTTTGAAGAGGCCTAAACTGACTATAACCCCAATATTGTTTTAGTATGTTTTGTGGTTTGTACACCTTAGGCGATAAATTGATAAAAATTTAAAAAAAATTAGACCTGTTTGAAATAATTATTGAATCATTGAGTAAAGTTAAGGTATTAATATTGATGTAATCTTTTAATTTTGCAATGGATGAAGTGGATATTACCCTTAATTTTTTTTCTTGTATCCTCAAACCTCATTGCCCAGCAGATATTCATAAAAGGAACAATCACTGACGAGCAAACCGGAGAAGGAGTAAGCTTTGCGCATATTGGTATATGCGGCAAGAGTGTGGGAACTGTGGCTAATGAAAATGGTACATTTGAGTTTCGCATTCCGGACAGTGTTATAAATGATACACTGTGCGCTACAGCTATTGGATACGAGACCTTTAATTTTGCAGTGATCAATTTGAAAGGGAAATCCAATTTCAATATAAAGCTAAAACCTCAGATTAGTTATCTCAGTGATGTTGTAATAAA
>JAHEMV010000051.1 GCA_024643455.1 Cytophagales bacterium | reverse complement strand
TTGTATTCAGAATTTGAAAATTTCAGGCGCAGAACAGCCAAGGAAAGACTCGATTTAATAAAAACTGCCAATCAGGACTTAATGACTGCTTTGTTGCCAGTGATTGATGATTTTGAAAGAGGCCGAAAGGCTATGGAGGAAAGTGAAGACCATAAAACTTCAAAAGAAGGATTTGAGTTGATTTACAATAAGTTTAACAATATACTGAAGCAAAAGGGCTTGAAACCCATGGAAGATAAAGCGGGTTCAGAATTCAATACTGAGTTTCATGAAGCAATTACACAAATCCCTGTAGAAAAGAAAAAACTGAAAGGGAAGATTGTTGATGTTGTAGAGAAAGGATATTATTTAGATGACAAAGTCATCAGGTTTGCAAAAGTTGTTTTAGGAGCATAGTATGGCAAAAAGGGATTATTACGATATTTTAGGAGTTAGTAAATCTGCTCCAAAGGAAGAAATAAAAAAGGCATATCGAAAAATTGCCATCAAATACCATCCTGACAAAAATCCTGACAATCCGGAAGCGGAAGAAAAATTTAAGGAAGCTGCTGAAGCGTATGAGATATTGGGCGACGACCAAAAACGAGCTCAGTATGACCGCTTTGGTCATGAAGGAATGCGTGGTGCTGGTGGCTTTGGAGGCGGTGCTGGAGGTGGAATGTCTATGGATGACATTTTTTCACAGTTTGGCGATATCTTTGGTGGACATAACCCCTTCGAAAGCTTTTTTGGTGGCAGCGGCGGAGGAGGGAGACGTAGCGGTGGCAGAAAAGGATCAAATCTTAGAATTAAGATTAAATTATCCTTAGATGAAATTGCCCATGGAGCAGATAAGAAAATAAAAGTAAACAGGCTGGTAGTCGCCGACGGAGTAACTTATAAAGACTGCAAGACTTGTGGCGGTAGTGGTCAAATGAGAAAGGTGGTAAACACTATGCTGGGGCAAATGGTGTCAGCTTCGACTTGTCATACCTGCAATGGCTCTGGGAAAATTATTGACAAACGACCGGCTGGAGTCGATAATAGTGGGCTACTTCAAAAAGAGGAAGTAATTGATATAAAGATCCCCGGCGGTGTTGGCGAGGGTATGCAACTTTCAATGTCCGGGAAAGGCAATTATGGACCAAGTGGAGGCCCTCCTGGAGATTTGCTAATATTGATTGAAGAAAAACCAGATGAGCTGCTAAAGCGTGATGGTAATAATGTAGTCTACGACCTTCATCTAAACTTTGTTGATGCAGTTTTGGGGACTTCAGTTGAGGTGCCAACAATCGATGGAAAAGTAAAAATTAAGATTGATCCCGGTACTCAATCAGGAAGAATATTGAGGTTGAGAGGTAAAGGGATACAGGATATCAATGGATATGGTGCAGGAGATCAGTTGATCCATGTAAATATCTGGACTCCAAAACAGGTTTCTAAGGAAGAACAGGAAATTTTAGAAAAGTTGAAGGATTCACCAAATTTTTCTCCTAATCCTGGCAAAAATGATCGATCCTTCTTTGAAAGAATGAAGGAGTTCTTTTAGTCTTTCATCTTACACCATTCATCGAAATTATAAATGTAATCGAAACCTTTATTCCTTGATGACGTATTTGGGGTTATGTGGAAAAAAGGATTACTACTCGGCCTTGTATGCGTAACAAGTTTAGGGATCAAAGCTCAGTTCAAAAATTCTTACACCGTTTCCGACAATAAAGATTTTGACAAAGTAAAATTTTCTTTAAATGCCACCAATGGCCAGGGTTATATTGAGGCCAGTGATGAATCGGGCATTATGGATATCCATAGCAGCACGGATACCGACATCAAACCGCAATTCAAAGAAAATATCATCAATCGTACTAAAGAGGTTAAAGTAAATTTGGATGAAGAGCAAAACTCTTCCATTAGCAGTTCAATATCAAAGCGTTTATTCAGCTCCCAATCTGTCGATGAATATACATGGAAGGTTTATTTATCCAAGTTAAAACCTATGGATCTGGATTTAAATTATGCGGTCGGTGATACCTATATAGACTTGTCTGACCTGCCAATTGAACGATTAAAAATGAGGACGGGCACAGCCAATGTCAGAATTAACTACAAAAATGGAATGGAAAATAGGTTGGTGATGGATACATTTCTTATCAAAGTTGATATGGGAACGTTGGAAGCAAAAAATCTCCATTTATCCAATGCAAAGAACATCATCGCCAATGTGGGTTTTGGTAAGGTAAAAATGGATTTTGAAGACGCAGAAGTATTAAATACGGAGGTACAGGCTACAGTTGGTGCAGGAAGCCTGGAAATCATGTTACCTGATAAGAATATCCCTGTGAAAATCAATATAAATGATTCACCTCTTTGCCGCGTTAAAATCCCCAATGGATTTATCCAGACTTCCAATCATGTTTTTGTTACAGAAGGATATGAAAACACACAAATTAATTATATAAATTTCAGTGTAGATGTCGCGGTAGGTAACATTGTTTTTAAAAGCACAAAAAACTGATTTTTCCTTTTTTAGTTTTATTAGAGCATTTTTTTTGATTTATTCGTACATATTTTTTTAAAGAAGCAACACCTTTTAAAACACTAACCATTGAATATTCTTACAGCAAACAACATTCATAAGTCTTATGGAGATTTTAAGGCTTTGAATAATGTTAGCCTGGCTATTCCAGAGGGGTCCATTTTTGGATTACTTGGTCCGAATGGAGCTGGGAAAACTACCTTAATACGGATTATAACTCAGATTATTGCTACTGATCAGGGATCAGTGACCATAAACAATGAGCCGCTAAACAGTAATCATATTCGTGAAATTGGCTATTTGCCAGAGGAACGGGGATTGTACAAGAAAATGAAGGTAGGAGAGCACTTGCTTTATTTAGCTCAACTAAAAGGGATGTCAAAAAATGAATCCATGGAACGGATCAAATTTTGGTTTAAACGATTTGAAATCGCTGGATGGTGGGGCAAAAAAGTTGAAGACCTTTCAAAAGGTATGCAACAAAAAGTTCAATTCATCGCTACAGTTTTGCATAATCCTAAATTACTGATTCTCGACGAACCTTTTTCAGGTTTTGACCCAATCAACGTAAATATCATTAAGGATGAGATATTAAATCTTGCCAAAGAAGGAAGTACGATTATTTTTTCGACGCATCGAATGGAATCTGTAGAAGAGTTATGTGATCATATCGTTTTATTGAATAAATCTGAAAAAGTACTTGAAGGTTCAAAGAAAAGCATAAAAGACACATACAAAACCAACACATATGAGATCGGTCATAAAAACCTAATAGATGAAATAGAAGATGGTTTTCAGATTAAATCTCAGAACCAAATGGAAGATGGTTCCTTTAATACTTCCATAACCATATTAAATGGTAGAGGTCCCAATGAACTATTGAAAACCTTGATTGATAAAGTTGAGGTACACTCTTTTATGGAAAAAATACCCAGCATGAACGAAATATTTATCTCAAAAGTCCAGGGAGGTGCCCATGAATAAGATCGGATTAATCATCATAAGAGAATATCTAACCAGGGTTAGAAAGAAGTCCTTTATTATCATGAGTCTTATTGGACCGATTTTGTTCGGAATGATATTCGTAGTTCAGTTTTGGCTTGTGTCTCGAGACAGTGAAGAGAAGTATGTTGAAGTTATAGATGAGAGCGGATATTTTAAAAATAAATTTGAGGGTACCGGAGCGATTTCATTTACTTTTCCGGACGATAATTTGGAAAATGCTAAAAATGATCTGAAGACAAATGAATCGTATGGGTTGCTCTACATACCACAATTGGATCTGGATAATCCGCAAGGAGTAACTTTTTTTGCTGAAAAAAATCCAAGCATTGAAGTGCAGTCTTCTTTAGAATGGTTTATAAAAAATGAAATTGAATCGATAAAACTCAAAAATTCAGGAATAGATAAAGAACAGCTCGACAAAATAAAAACCCAAGTTTCACTAAATGTCATCAATATCACCGATAAAGGTGAAAAAGAAGGAGATGTAACCGTTGCGTTAGTGGTAGGCTATATAGCCGCATTTCTAATTTACTTCTTTATATTCCTTTATGGCGTACAGACGTTACGCGGAGTAATCGAAGAGAAGACAAGTCGGATAGTTGAGATCATCATTTCTTCTGTAAAACCCTTTCAGCTCATGATGGGGAAAATCATCGGAATTGGGGCAGTTGGATTGACTCAATTTATTATTTGGGCTGTTTTTACGTTGGTCATCTATCAGGGGGCGCTTACCTTTTACAACATCGATATTTCCAAAACCAAGCAAATGGAAATATCTCAAAATGTGCAGGCCGCCACAGGAGATACCACAGAGATGCCAGAAATTTTTGAAAAAATCAATACAATAAATTTCCCGATATTGATTGGAGCATTTTTGTTTTATTTCGTTGGGGGATTTTTATTTTATGGTGCATTGTTCGCAGCAGTAGGATCCGCAGTGGATAATGATTCAGATGCTCAGCAATTTCAGCTACCGATAACCTTGCCGCTAATTATGTCGATTATGTTGCTATCCGCAATCATTCGTGATCCACATGGAAGTTTGGCCTTTTGGTCTTCAATCATTCCGTTTACATCACCAGTTGTGATGATGATGCGAATTCCGTTTGATCCACCAGTTTGGCAAATCATATTATCAGTCATTTGCATGATAGGTGGGTTTATCTTTACCACCTGGCTAGCTGGCCGGATTTATCGTGTTGGTATCCTGATGCATGGAGCTAAGGTCAACTATAAAATTCTAGCCAAATGGTTTATGATGCGTAATTGATTTTTATGTAATTTCCCAATCTGCCTTCTATTTAAATTCTGGCATATTTATTTAGTTGCTTTAGCAAGATCTCATAATCTTTAGGGTAAGGGGCTTCAATATATTGTTTTTGATCATCCATTAGTTTAAAGTTAATTGAAAAAGCATGAAGTGGCATTCTGTTTATTAGTGGCTTTTCCTCTCTTTGATTTGCTTTGTAATTTCTTTTGATGTTGGATAAAAATACTAATGTTCCATCATACATGCTGTCAGCCATAATCGAATGCTTTGTGTATTTGAGATGCACCCTGATTTGATGACGCCTTCCTGTAACAGGTTTACACTCAATAAGCGAGCAAGTTTTAAAATTTTGGAGCGTGGTGAAAAAAGTTTTGGACTCCTTTCCGTTTTGTGTGTCCCATTTGACGATACCATGCCCTTTTACAGTCAAAGGAAGGTCCACTGATTCGTTGTTAAAATCTGTGTTTCCATGAACAATGGCATGATATGTCTTTTCAACTTCTCTATTTTGAAATTGTAGAGCAAGATGTCTATAAGCAGCTGCATTTTTTGCTAATACCAATAACCCTGAGGTATCTTTATCGAGGCGATGACAAACCTGGATTTCAGGATATACTTCCTTTGCTGAAGAAAGTATATTCATGGTTTCAACACGATCTTCAAGTGTAGAAACGCCATATGGTTTATTAATAGCCAGATAATCAGCGTTTTCAAAAAGGATAAGTTCCTTGAATTGAATTTTTTTCATGAATAAATCATTACTTTAACTTATTGTTTTTATATAACTGTATATCAGTATTTTACAATTTTATATTTTTTGCATAAATATTACATATATCAGGTCTTAAATATTTATGAGATTTGTTTTCCATATTTTCCCCACATATTTACAACAAAAAAGTTGACCTATGTTATTTTTAGTTACTTCATTTATTCTGATCGCATTGACGATGTCAGTAGGTATCGGATATACTGTTTCTGTTTACGTTGAAAAATTATTCAAAGAAAAGTAGAATAAGATTTATTCAGGATTATGGTTTTGAAATGTATTATTACAGTTTAAGCCAATTATAAGCCTGACCTTTTTTTAATTTAAATCTAAACTGGGCGCCTTCATTTAGTTTACTTTGGACACTGATATGACTCTGATGAGCTTCAAGGATGTGTTTTACAATGGAAAGACCAAGACCTGTTCCGCCTTTTTCCCTTGAGCGGCTCTTATCAATCCTATAAAAGCGTTCAAAAATTCTGTTGATTTGTTCTTCAGGTATTCCAATACCGTTGTCACGAATTATTATTTCCACATCTTTTTCATCCTCAATCAAATTGGCCACAATATAAGTATGAATTTCTTTGCGGTATTTTATTGAATTTGAGACCAGGTTTAGTACAACCTGAAAGATCTTGTGACGGTCGGCAAATACAAAAAGGTCAATTGGACATTTTTCATCGAACAACAATTCAATATCCTTTTTTTCTGCTTTTCCTTCAAATTGATCAAAAACTTCCTGGATCAAAACATTGATATTAAAATTTTCCATCTCCATTTTAATAACGCCAGTTTCCACTTGTGAGATTGTAAGTAGATCCTGAACCAGTCTATCCAGTCCATCCAGACTTTTGGCAGCCTTTTTAAGGAATTTAATTCGAACATTTTTGTCTTTTACGGCACCATCCAAAAGTGTATGCACAAATCCCTGCGCAGCAAAAATGGGTGTTTTCAATTCATGGGAAACATCTGCTATAAACTCCCTTCTAAAGCTTTCCGCCTTTTTTAGCTGGTCTATTTCGTTCTGTTTTGATTCAGCGTAAGTAAGTATTTCCTGATTAATTCTTATGAGCGGGTTGCCTTTGATTCGCTTTTTATCATCTTTTATAAAAGAGAAATCTTTGCCTTTGAGTTTATTGATTCGATCATTTATCTTTTCGATTTGGCCAAAAATAAAAACATCAACGGTAAAATAGGTAAGGATATAAGCTGACGAAAAAGACAAAACCAGGACAACGATAAGTCCATCAACGGGAACTCCATTGACTAGTGATAGAAATGAAGTGGTTATTATGGATACGGATGTAGCGATTAAAAGCGCGACGCTTCTGGAACTTGAAAGCATGAAGCAATTTAATTCATTTCAAATTTATAGCCTACACCTTTAACTGTTCTAATGTATCCTTCTCCTATTTTTTCTCTTACTTTTCTGATATGAACGTCTACTGTTCTGGCCAGCACATATACATCTGTGCCCCATATATTTTGAAGCAAATCATCACGGCTGAATACTTTGTCCGGATTTTGGGCCAAAAAATATAGTAACTGGAATTCTTTTTTTGGTAAAGCTATTTTTCTGTCTTTTACCATAATTGTGTAACTGGTTTTATCGATAGTCAAATCGCCGACAGCAATCAAACTGTTATCATTACTTTTTACTTCACCTCTTCTAAACATTGCTCCGATTCTACTCATCAATGCACGAGGCTTTATGGGTTTAGTGATATAATCGTCTGCCCCGATATCAAAAGCTGCGATTTCGGAATATTCCTCTGATCGGGCAGTTAAAAAAATTATAAATGTATTTTCCAGTTCCGGGAGCTCACGTAGTTGTCTGCACGTTTCTACTCCATCCTGATGTGGCATCATGATATCCAACAGGACTAAATCCGGGCAAAAATCCTTGGCTGTTTCAACAGCGTCAATACCATTGCTTACTGTTTTAACAAGGTATCCTTCTTTTTTTAAATTGTATTTGAGTAATTCGAGTATATCTGCTTCATCATCGACAACTAAGATTTTCTTGCTTGTAGTGCTACTCATTTTATAATTAGGTTTTTCTCTTTAGTTAATAAATATAACTAACTAATGCGAAGTTAAGAAGTATGATTTAATATCTAATCATCAAAATCAGTCCACTATAATATCATAACAATACCTTAATTTATTAGTAATAATCAAGAAATAGGATTATTCATCATACGATCTGATATCTATTTCAAGAGAGCCAATTAGAAGCTCTGCCTTCACTTTTAGAGGAATTCGGCGTTTATCATCTGAAATCCATGCTTTTATAGGGTCACTTCCCCTGAAAAATGAATTTTTGGGCATAATTGGTGAAATGAGAAAAGTCTTAAATTCACCAACTTTAGTTTTCAGGTTTTCTCTTCCAAGGAATTTTACGTTAACAAAATAGGTTGTGTCGTCAAAAAATCCATTGACCGTAAATATTTGATCGGTTTTCATGGTATCATAATCAAAAGTTCGCATGTAATAATAACCACTGACTATGTCTTGAATATTTGGAGGAGTATCAAATGAATCTTTTTTGATTAATGTACTGTCTTTTTTGTTGATCCGATTAACCAGGGCCACATGTCTGATCTGGTCAAACTCGATAGCTTCTTTTTTGAGATACTTTCCCTCCTTTTGAGTCATGTAAAACATCTGGGGGACAAAAGCTGCTGTATCAAGATAGGTCCCCCAATTGTCGCGAACAGTGGTGATCATATCAAAAAATCCTGTTGTTCGGCCAAAAACATCGATTTTGTAACAAGGCCTTTTATTGACCTTATGGATATTTTCATCAATTTTCAAGACTGCCTCACCAGCATTGATGAATCCATAATGGACACGATATTCGATACGTTCACCAGGATTAAGGCATTCTTGTTTTATTATACGGTAGGGATCTTTCTTGTCGAAACCAAAAAAAAATGGCATAAAACCCATCAATGCCCAAATGCATATTTTATTTATATACCGATCGTGTGTAGCCATTCCAAATTAATTTACAGGGACGGGTATTTTGTCTTATAGTCTTCCAACATTTTCTTAATATCGTTTTGATAGGTATGCTCAAGCTCGGTTTCGAGTTGCGTGTATTCTCCTCTATACCTCAAATACGACATGAAAAAAGTATTGTTCGGTTTTAATTTGCGATAATAATCTAAATACTTCTGCTTATAGGACAAATCCAGGGTATCGATTGAATTAATTATATGATCAATAGCAGTTTCTTTTATATTAAGTTTTAACGTAATAAACTGTTCCGGTTTCATTGTTTTATATAAACTATCCAGGTAGTTTGCTCCCTTCAGGATATGATTTGTCAATTTATTTCTGTCTTTCCATTGTTGTTGATAAGTGGACAACATTTTATTTTCAGGGCCATATTTTTCTGAAAGATATCGTTCGGTGCCTTTGATGCCTATAAAAGTTGCAAGGTTTTCATTGAACCGAACACTGTCCTTAACAAATAATGTACCATGCGTCAATTCATGGATGATCAATTCTGCAAAATCTGCTTCATCATCAGCAAGCATATTTGACAAGATCGGATCCTTAAACCAACCAAGTGTCGACCAACCTCCGGCTGTACGGATATTGGTGTCCAGACCTTCTTCTTTCAACTCTTTTTCTAATTTTTGTGCCTTTTTTTCATCAAAAAAACCTTTATATGAAAAGGAGCCTATGAGTGGGAAAGACCATTCTTTTGATACCAGCATAAATGGTTCACATGCTGTAACAACAAACATGAGCTCTTTTCCTTTCTGGTCATAAACAGTAGAGTAATTTTCTGAGAAATTAATTCCTAACGAGTCAAATGCAAATTTTTTTATTTCCTCAACGAGTCTGAGGTTGGTTTTTAGTGAATCAGGGAATCCAGGATTTTCAAGAACTTCAGGAATAGGTTTGGCATTTTTTATTATAGTCAATTGACCTTCGGCCTGGCTTATTCCATAAATGACCAAATCAAAATTGATGATCAGGAAAATTAATAAAATAAAGAAAAACGCAAATAAAATCTTTTTTACCATCGCCAGGAATGGGTTGTTTTGAGCTTAAAAGGTATTGTAAAAAAAATCAGAAATAAAGTTCATCACTGTTTGAAGTAATAAAAGGCGTCATTTCAAAATTCTTAAAATGGCAGCTTTGATATTGAACAATGAAGTCTTATTTTCACATCCCGAAAATATAAAAAATACCTGAAAATGAGTGATAATAAAGAAAAACTAAAAGCCCTTCAGCTTACCTTGGATAAGCTGGACAAAACCTATGGAAAAGGAACAGTAATGAAGCTTAGCGATGAGCGTGTAGTGGATGTTCCTGCGATATCAACCGGTTCATTGGGCCTCGATATTGCCTTGGGCATCGGAGGCATACCCCGTGGCAGGGTCATTGAAGTTTATGGGCCGGAATCTTCAGGAAAGACAACCTTAGCAATGCACTGTATTGCCGAAGCACAAAAAAAAGGCGGGCTGGCTGCGTTCATTGATGCGGAACATGCTTTTGACAAAACCTATGCTGAGAAGTTGGGCATTGATACGGAAAACCTGTTGATTTCACAACCGGACAACGGCGAGCAGGCACTAGAAATTGCTGAACATTTGATTCGATCCGGAGCTATTGACATTATCGTTATTGACTCGGTAGCTGCACTAGTTCCAAGAGCTGAATTGGAAGGAGAAATGGGTGACAGCAAAATGGGACTTCAGGCCCGATTGATGTCTCAGGCACTAAGAAAACTTACCGGGACCATCAGTAAAACAGGTTGCTCGTGTATTTTCATTAACCAATTGAGAGAAAAAATCGGGGTTATGTTTGGAAACCCGGAAACAACTACGGGTGGTAATGCATTAAAATTTTATGCTTCTGTTCGACTTGATATCCGTCGAATTGGCCAGATTAAAGAAAGTTCTGACAATATTCTGGGAAATAGAACACGCGTGAAGGTGGTGAAAAATAAAGTTGCTCCTCCTTTTAAGGTCGTTGAATTTGATATTATGTATGGTCTTGGTATATCAAAAAGCGGTGAAATACTGGATATCGGAGTAGAGCTGGAGATCATTCAAAAGTCTGGATCCTGGTTTTCTTATGACGGTAATAAACTTGGACAAGGTAGAGATACCGTAAAAGTATTGATCGAAGACAATCCGGAATTGATGGAAGAACTCGAGAAAAAAATAAAGGAAAAAATAAATCCTGCACCAAAAACCCTGGAAAAAACGTCAGCGGAACAAGCTTAGTTGATTCGGCAAAAGCCGAAATGATTTGCGGTGATATGGCGAAATGCCATATTTTATTATTGCTTTTCGGTGGTGGATAGTGGGGTACCCTACATTCTTTTCCCAACCGTATTCCGGATGGGAAAAGGATAGTTTTTCCATCAAATCATCCCGATAGGTTTTTGCCAGGATTGAGGCGGCGGCAATGCTCATGTACTTGCCATCCCCTTTGATAATGCATTCATGATGGATGTTTTTGTAAGGTTTAAATTTATTTCCATCAACTAAGATCAATTCGGGGATCAACTTAAGCTGATCCAGTGCGCGATGCATACCCAATAAAGAAGCTTGCAACACATTGATTTTATCTACTTCTTCGTGGCTGATTTCCGCAATGGCCCAGGCGAGGGCATCTTTCAAAATATCATTTTTTATTTTTTCTCTTTTGATTTTTGAAAGTTGCTTAGAATCATTTAATAAGTTATGTCTGTAGTCCATTGGCAAAATAACTGCTGCGGCAACGACGGGCCCGGCAAGACAACCACGACCTACCTCATCACAACCTGCTTCGATTTTTTCACCTGAAAAACTTGATTTTAGCATGGTGCAATTTAAACGAGAGGGAATAAAAAGTATGAAAAATTACGTTATTTATTCTCTTTAATAAATCTAGATGGAATCATTTATTTATAGTTATAGAAAATAATAATTTTAGGTTATGGAAAATAATCAGAATTTGAACCCCTGGGGATGTACTTCATCAAAAGAAATCTATGAAAATCCATGGATAAACGTGGTGGAAGACCAGGTGATCAGGCCAAATAAGACGGAAGGAATTTACGGCAAGGTTCATTTTAAAAATAAAGCAATAGGAATTATTCCGCTTGATGGAGAGCTCAATACCTGGCTGGTTGGACAGTTCCGCTACATGTTGAATGAATATTCATGGGAAATTCCCACCGGTGGTGTTCCACTAGACGAAGATACGCTGGATGGCGCCAAAAGGGAATTGCGTGAAGAGACTGGATTGATTGCAAATAAGTGGACAAAATTGTTAAAAATCCACACATCCAATTCTGTAACGGATGAGTATGGGTATATTTATACAGCTGAAGATCTGACTCAGGGAGAAATGGATTGGGATGAAACAGAAGACCTGAAAATCATAAAAATTCCATTGGAACAGGCTATTGAGATGGTAATGGATGGTCGGATCACTGATTCCTTAAGTATTGCCGGGATATTAAAAATTGGGAGGATTTTAAACCTGAAGTAATCCTACATAAAGTCAATATCAATATTGAATGGAGCTTTCATTAAAAATCGTAAAGCTTCTTCAATGGTGATTTCACCTTTAATCACCCTGTCGAGTGATTCAGTAATGGGGGCTCTCATTTGATAATCCTTCATCAGGCGAATAATAATTTTTATGGTATTTATACCTTCTGCTGTTTCTTCCATACTGGTAACGATATCCGAGAGTTTTTCCCCTTTTCCCAATCGCTCCCCAACGGTAAAATTTCTACTCAATTTACTGGAGCAGGTAGCAACCAGATCTCCTATTCCAGCAAGACCGAGGAATGCCTGAGTGTTGGCTCCCAGCATCTGACCAAGATATATCATTTCGATCATGCCTCTGCTTATGAGCAAGGATCGGGCATTATCACCGTAACCCATTCCACTTAGTGCACCAGCAGCAATGGCAATTATATTTTTTAGTACGCCGGTTAGTTCAATCCCTAATAAGTCTTTGCTCCCATAAACCTGAAATCGATCGTTGCGCAGAAGACGTTGCCCTTCGGATATCACCTCATCAAAATGACTGGCGACTACTGTAGCAGCAGGCTGGTTGTCAGCTAGTTCCTTTGCCAGGTTGGGTCCAGCAAGACAGCCAATCCGTACGGCAAGGGTTCGTTCCCTGATCAACCTACTCATCGTATACACATCTTCTTTACTAATTTTTAAATCTTCGTCATTTTCCCATCCTTCTTTTAAAACCATGAGTCCTTTGGTACCATGGATAAGGATGTGATAGGGTTTTAAGAAATGAGACAATTCATCAATTAGCGCTGGGAAATTTTCAGAAGGAACTATTGGGAATAATACATCACAATTTTCCACAACATATTTCAGGTCATTCGTAAGTGAAATACGTGGATTCATTTCCACACCATTCAATAATCTACTCAAAGAAATTTGTTTGGCGATTTCCGGATTTCGGGCATAGAGGATCACATCCGTATTTTTTGCAAGAATGTTTGCAATGGCGGTCCCAAAACTACCGGCCCCTATTACACCGACCGGTTTATTGTAGGTATTTTTCGAGTTCATAACCGTCCATTCTATTGTGATAGTAATACAAATTATTAATGTCCTCTGTGATGATATTTCCCTGTTTATTAAAAAGTAAAGGTCTTCTGGAGTGATACATCCCCACATTAGAAATCCCAAGACTTATAACCCTGTCAATATCATTTGTCATATGTGTGGCCATGTCCACTTTGTCTTCATTAAAAAGCGTGATAACCCTGTTTCTTAGTTTCGAAAAAGCCTTTCTGAATTCGTTATATTCAATTTCAATTTCATCAACAGGAAGACGAAGCAAGCTATACAAGTCGAGATTTTTATGTTTTAAACGGATAAGCTGGAAAGCTGTAAACGCAACCAGATGACTAGATTGAACACGGTTAATGCGATGATATTCCTTTACAATGACATCACTCAGCATACGCGTATATTCTCCTTCGCGTTGATAATTTGCTGTAATTTCACCTTTGAATAGAAAATAATCCCTCGTATTGATCCTGTTTCCTTTAGCGTCAATACTCATCCCTTCATCATCTACATAGTTTCCAAATAGATCTAGTCCTTTACCAATGGATACTGAAATATTATTTCCTTTGGTAAAAAATTCGACTAAAAATTTCAGAATACGACCCGATTTTTCATATCGTTCACCATCTACGTAATATCGTTCCTGTCCTTGTTGTTCGAGGTAATTACGGATAAGTGCGGGTGCTTCCAGCACAAAATTATAGTTTGTTACGACGGGTACGACAAAAATTTTATTATGCCGGCCTACTTCACCTTTTTCATAATTGATACGCTGAGCTTCTAGCGCTGTACCTAATAGTCCAAGTTTGAGTTTGGTCTCTATCTTACCGGATCTTGACCTTGTACCGCCTGGGAAAAATAGGCTATGACATCCATCACGTATTGCCATGCTGGAATAGGTGCGCAGTGATTCCAGATAAATGAGATTTTTCTTTCTTCTGTCAACCTTATAGGCGCCGAGGCTATTCATAAAGTATGCGAAGATCTCCATATTGAAAAGGTTGAGACCTGCACCATAAATAAATGGTGGAAGTCCCAAGGTATGAATTACCCAGCCAATAAGGATCGAATCCAAATTCGAAAAGTGAGTTGGCACGATCACGACAGTACCGATTTTAGCCAGTTTTCTTATTTGTTCGGTTTCGCCTATTATTTGTATTTTGTCCTGTAATGTAAGGTCGCCACGCCAAAAAGATCCAAATTTCTTTATCCTGGCTGCATTAAGTAAACGTGCAAATCCAAACTGGATGATTCTTCTGGTCATGCGGTAATGTGAAGGCTTGAAATTTCCAGTAATCTCGTAGATGTAGCGGGAGATAATATCCCTTAATATTTGATCAGCAACTTTTTGTTTCTCATTTTTTTCAGCGCCATTGAGTTCGAGCAAGCTGTTCTTTACACCATTCCAAAAGATAACTTCATCTTCGGGGTCAACTTTCCAGGGAGTTGTTTTATACCGAAGCTTTTCCCGATATCGGGTAAGCTCCAATTCTTCAATTAGGGTGTTAATATTGGGGCGCAGTGATTTCAGTCTTTGAAAACTTTCTTCTATCACCCGCTCCATAAATTCCTTTCTGTTTTTTGCCAAAGTGACCACCGGCCACACTTCATCTTCAGATAAGATAGGATTGTAGGTTTTGGATGTATCGATAACCTGGGGTATCCTTGTTAGTTTTTTCAAATAAGTAATGATGTTTTGTAATCTATTCTTTTTAAAATAGATTCAAATTTAACCAAATTGTCTTTTCCTTACAGGAATTTGCAGTATTTAACTAAAGAATTATTTATGGATTTTTAGCACTATTTATTTTCGAATCTTTGTTAACCGGCCCTTCGAGTCGCGGGCGCATCATATTGGTGTTTAAATCAAAATGAAATTTTATTTCCCTCCCAGATGTAACCGGATTGATACAAATAATACCAGAGTCGGATATGGATTTTCCCAACTTATGAAGTTGCTGATAAGTATACCCGAAAATGGGGAATAGAGTTTGATTGACATTTTTTTGTCCGAAAAAAACATCTTCATGTTTTTTATCCAATTCAAAAAACAAGGCATCTAAAAGTGGCGCATTTATGGTACTAACTTTTAATCGTTGTGTATTTACAAAATCAATAAATGCTTCAAGATTGTTACTGATCGACGTCAAATAATGATGAATTTCATCTCCATTTTTGAATACGATTGTGAACGAATATTTACCCGACCAGCCAGTATAAAACAATAATAATCCGAGCATGATAGCAGTGAGGTGAATCCAAGGATAAAAAAGATTGACGAAGAAAGATAGAAAGGCAAAAGGAGTAATGATACCACCTAAGACTAAAGGGAAAAGAAGTTTAATACGTTCTGTTTTTAAGCTTTTAATGGATTTTAAGGTAAAAAGAGTTCTCTTTTTTTTATAGACAACAAGTATTTGATCGTCTGAAATCATGACTTTATTGCCGATATCATGTTCAGCAAGTAGATACACAAAGGCCTTCGTTTTTTCCTGGTCAAAAAAGTCTTCCAAAATTATTTAGTTTGTAATCGGGCCAAATAGGCATTCGATTCGTCTTCAAATATTATTTGACATTTCCATCCGGTCTTTTTGGCTGTTTCCAGTAGTTTTTTCTGTTCAATGTAAATCCAGTTGAATGGCTCACTCAGCTTATTTTTGTACTCGTAACTAAAAGTAAGTTCACCAAAATATCTGGCTATGGGTTTTTGGTTCTTTTCATACAAATAACTTATATCCGTTGAATCTAAAAAAAGCTGC
>JAHEMV010000478.1 GCA_024643455.1 Cytophagales bacterium | reverse complement strand
CTATTTTGTAGGATTTGAGCTGAGTAATCCATTTTATAAATATATAGCAATAATCTGCCCTTGTAGTTTACAAAACTGTTCAATGTTTCCACATGGAATGAATGATTATGTAATTTCATTCTCTGCAAGATGATAAAACATTTTTTTCAAAAGAAGATCAGTATGTTCTATGGCCTTTTTTGATTGAAAATTAGTATTTAAAATACAATAGGAAGCGGTATTATTATTAAATTAGACGCTTCAATAAATCATTTTTTTTATTCAATAATAAATCCAGATAACATGAATAATAATAAAATTCACGGCAATAGATTAAACGGTTCTCTGCCAAAAGTAGGCATCAGGCCTACCATAGACGGAAGGCTTGGAGGGGTACGGGAATCCCTTGAAAAGATAACGATGGATATGGCAAAAGGAGTTGCTGAAATAATTTCAGGAATGCTGCGTCATCCAGATGGAAGTAAAGTTGAGTGTGTGATAGCAGATACCACGATTGGTCGGGCTGCTGAAGCCGCGATGTGCGAAGAAAAATTTGAAAAAGAGGGCGTTGGTGTTTCCTTAACAGTAACTCCTTGCTGGTGTTATGGCAGTGAAACTATGGACACTAATCTCACACGCCCAAAAGCCATTTGGGGATTTAACGGAACAGAACGGCCTG
Source organism: Cytophagales bacterium (assembly GCA_024643455.1). Classification (GTDB taxonomy): domain Bacteria; phylum Bacteroidota; class Bacteroidia; order Cytophagales; family Cyclobacteriaceae; genus JAAUQL01. The sequence goes on along the minus strand of JAHEMV010000478.1, from coordinate 3,542 downwards.
GTGCTGTATATCTGGCAGCAACACTCGCAGGGCACAATCAAAAAGGGCTTCCTGCATTTAGTATTTATGGCAGAGATGTTCAGGATGCTGGTGACAAGTCAATTCCCGATGATGTAAAGGATAAAATCTTAAGATTTGTTAAAGCTGGCCTCGCCGTGGCCACAATGAAAAATAAGTCTTATTTATCCATTGGGTCAGTTTCCATGGGGATTGCCGGATCCATTGTAAATACTGATTTTTTTGAGGATTATCTTGGAATGCGTTGCGAGAACGTCGATATGTCAGAAGTTTCTAGAAGAATTGAAAAAGGGATTTATGATTTCGAGGAGTATAAAATTGCCTTGGATTGGGTTCAGAAAAACTGTATCGAAGGTAAAGATTATAATCCAATCAAGGATCAGCATACAGGCAAAGAAAAAGGTAGAGAATGGGAATATGTGGTAAAAATGACCCTAGTAGTACGAGACCTCATGATTGGCAATAAAAGGTTAAAAGATCTTGGGTTTGGAGAAGAATCCCTGGGTCATAACGCAATTGCTTCAGGATTTCAGGGACAGCGACAATGGACTGATTTTATGCCAAATGGAGATTTCTTAGAAGCTATTTTAAACAGTTCTTTTGATTGGAATGGTTTAAGACAGGCTTTTATGGTTGCTACTGAAAATGACAGTCTCAACGGAGTGAGTATGTTGTTTGGGCACTTACTAAATAATTGCGCACAGATTTTTTCTGATGTCAGAACGTTTTGGAGTCCGGAAGCTGTAGAAAGGGTAACAGGCTGGAAACCAACTGAAATGGCAAAGGATGGCTTTATACATTTGATTAATTCCGGTTCATCGGCATTGGATGGCACAGGCGAACAAAGCATAAAAGGAAAACCAGTTATGAAACCTTACTGGGAAATAACTGAGGAAGAAAAACAGCAATGTTTGGATCAGACAAAATGGCCTCCGGCAATGTTAGAATATTTTAGAGGTGGTGGTTTTTCTTCATTATTTAAAACGAAAGGGGGAATGCCAGTCACAATGTGTAGAATTAATCTGGTAAAAGGAGTAGGGCCAGTAATGCAAATTGCAGAAGGCTGGACCATTGAATTACCTGAAGAAGTCCACAACACATTAGATCTACGGACCAATCCTACCTGGCCAACAACATGGTTTGTGCCAAGAACCAATGGAGTAGGTCCATTCAAGGACGTGTATTCCGTAATGGCAAATTGGGGTGCCAACCATGGCGCTTTCAGTTATGGACATTATGGCGCTGACTTAATCACTTTGTGTTCAATGCTTCGGATACCTGTAAATATGCACAACGTAAATCCAGACAATATTTTCAGACCAAGTGCTTGGAATATGCTCGGTATGGATCCAGAAGGATCTGATTTCAGAGCATGTCAGAATTTTGGTCCTATTTATGGGAAAAATTGAGAATTTATCAACTCACAATTTGAATGGATTAATTATTAAAAAAATATAAAAAATGAAGCACCTTTAATCGGGTGCTTTCTTTTTTTTAATAGAAAAATCCTTCATTTTAGCCCTTTAATGAAACCTAATTTCCAATCATGAAAAAATATGTAATTTCCTTAGACTCCGGTACAACTTCCAATCGCGCTGTAATTTTTGACAAAGATTTAAATATACAGGGAATCGCCCAGCAGGAGTTTAAGCAAATCTATCCACAGCCAGGATGGGTCGAACATGATGCCAATGAAATATGGCATTCTCAATATAAAGTATTGCGCGATGTTTTTTCAAAAAATAAAATATCGCCAGAAGAAGTGGCAGCAATTGGAATCACCAATCAACGTGAAACAACAATACTTTGGGATAGAAAAACTGGCATACCTGTTTTTAATGCAATTGTATGGCAGGACAGAAGAACGGCTGGATTTTGTCAGGAACTAAAAAAAGCTGGAAAAATCCATGAAATAAAACAAAAAACAGGATTAGTGATCGATGCATATTTTTCAGGCACGAAAATAAAGTGGATTCTTGATAATGTTGAAGGTGTTAAAGAAAGGGCCAAAAAAGGGGAGCTGGCGTTTGGTACGGTGGAAACGTGGTTGGTTTGGAACCTTACCAAAGGGAAGCTCCATATCACGGATGTATCCAATGCTAGCCGTACTATGCTTTTCAACATAAATACATTGGAATGGGATAAAGAATTGTTGGATTTGATGGAAATTCCAAAGAGCCTGATGCCTGAAGTTGTAGATTCATCATCAGTTTATGGAACCATCCATCCGGACATATTAAAAGGGAATATTCCAATATCTGGAATGGCAGGAGACCAGCAAGCCTCACTTTTTGGGCAACTATGTTTTGAAAAGGGAATGGTAAAAAATACCTATGGCACTGGGTGCTTTGTAATGATGAATACCGGTGATAAACCAGAATTGACTTCCGAAAGTTTACTTGCCACTATTGGATGGAAAATTGGAAATAAAATCCAATATGCCACCGAAGGAAGTGTTTTTGTAGGAGGGGCCCTGGTGCAATGGCTCAGGGACAATCTAAAAATTATAGATTCGTCTTCTGCGATCGAATCCAAGGCAAAAGAAGTTCCTGATAATGGTGGAGTGGTCATCGTACCAGCTTTCGTAGGTCTAGGGGCACCTCATTGGGATCAATTTGCACGCGGAACCATCTTTGGTATTACCAGAGCAACGACACCCTCGCATATTGCAAGGGCTACCCTGGAAGCAATAGCATTACAAGTGAAAGATGCCATAGACACCATGGTGGCTGCGTCTGGCGTAAAAATCAAACACCTTAAGGTTGATGGAGGAGCTTCGACCAATAATTTGTTAATGCAAATCCAGGCAGACTTATTGGAGAGTGATGTAGTTAGACCAAAGATCACAGAAACTACGGCTTTGGGTGCAGCCCTTTTAGCAGGTTTGGCAGTTGGCTATTGGAGCGATTTGGCTGATATCAAAAAAAGATGGGGGGTCGACAAAACTTTTACGCCAAATACGTCAAAAAACAACGAAGAATTAGTGCATTATTGGAATAAGGCTGTCGAGAGAACAAAAAATTGGATTGATAACTAAACAACACAATAGAAATGAATAGGGAAAGTATGTTAATGCACCTCAAAGAGGTAGATATATGGGACATTATTGTCATAGGAGGAGGTGCTTCGGGTCTTGGAACAGCATTGGATGCTGCTTCTCGTGGATTTAAAACACTGCTACTAGAACAGCATGATTTTGCCAAGGGCACATCGAGCAGAAGCACAAAATTGGTTCATGGAGGAGTACGGTATTTACAGCAAGGAGATATTTCGCTGGTGCTTGAAGCACTTCGGGAGCGTGGATTGATGCTGCAGAATGCACCGCATTTAGTTAAAAACCTTTCATTTATCATTCCCAATTATGAGTGGTGGGGTGGACCTTTTTATACTGTTGGACTCAAAATGTATGATATGATGGCGGGCAAATTGGGGCTGGGGCCATCAAAAAGTTTATCATTGGAAGAAACAACCGAGTCGATACCCACATTGATAAAGGAAGGGCTAAAAGGAGGTGTTATTTACCA
>JAHEMV010000477.1 GCA_024643455.1 Cytophagales bacterium | reverse complement strand
CAAATAAAGGGTGCGGTTCCACCACACGGCTTTTCAATTCCGGGTGAAATTGTGTCCCAATGTACCATGGATGATTTTTTAATTCCATTATTTCGACAAGATTTGAATCGGGATTTACCCCTGCAGCTATCATTCCTTTAGCTTCAAATTTTTCCAAATACTCGTTATTAAATTCATAACGATGCCTGTGTCGCTCAGATATTTCTTCTGATTTATACAATTCGTAAACCTTAGTTCCCGTTTTGAGCCTGCAAGGATACGCACCTAATCGCATAGTTCCTCCCTTTTTTGTTATTTTCTTTTGCTCTTCCATCAGATCAATAATGGGGTCTTTGCATTTTTGATCCATTTCCGTGGAATGGGCATCTTTATATCCCAAAACATTACGACCGAATTCGATAACTGCTACTTGCAATCCGAGGCAAATTCCAAAAAACGGTATTTTATTTTCTCTCGCGTAACGGGCAGCAATTATTTTACCATCTATGCCTCTTTCTCCAAATCCTGGAGCGATCAAAATGCCATCATTCTCCGATAATATTCCTTTGACATTTTCATTATCTATATCCTCAGAAGAAATCCAGTTTACATTTACTTTACACTCATTGGTTGCTCCGGCATGAATAAAACCCTCAGCTATTGATTTATACGCATCATGGAGTTCAACATATTTCCCGACTAACGCAATCGAGACTTCTTTTGTCGGATTTTTCAGTTTATTCAAAAATTCTTTCCATTGTTCCAGAACGGGTTCTTCACCAATCGGTATTTTGAAAAGTTCGAGTACGCGTTCATCCAATTTTTCTTTTCTCATAAGTAATGGCACATCATAGATTGTTTTTGCATCAATCGAAGAGATTACACTATTTATAGGTACGTTACAGAAAAGGGCCAGTTTTTTACGAATATCCATATTGATAGCCCGTTCAGATCTACACACCAGAATGTCTGGTTGGATTCCCGATTCCAACAATTTCTTCACAGAATGTTGCGTTGGTTTAGTTTTCAATTCACCAACAGCTTTCAGATAAGGAATAAGTGTAAGGTGTATAACGATAACGTTTTCATGCCCTAAATCCCACTTTACCTGCCTCATGGCTTCGATAAACGGCAATGACTCTATATCACCAACGGATCCTCCAATTTCAGTAATGATGATGTCGAAATCTCCATTATGGCCTAAAGCAAGAAAATTTCTTTTTATTTCATCAGTGATGTGAGGAATTACCTGAACAGTTTTCCCCAAGTATTCACCTTCCCGTTCTTTGGTGATGACATTATTATATATTCTTCCGGTTGTTACATTATTTTTCTGGCTGGTATTTGCGGCAAGAAAACGTTCATAATGTCCAAGATCCAGATCCGTTTCGGCGCCGTCCTCGGTTACATAGCATTCGCCGTGTTCGTAAGGATTTAGTGTGCCGGGATCAATATTGATATATGGGTCGAATTTCTGGATGGTGACACGCAGCCCCCTTGATACTAATAATTTCCCTAATGATGCAGAGATGATTCCTTTTCCCAGTGAAGATGTGACACCACCAGTAACAAAAATGTATTTAACCTGACCCATAAGTCAAAAAATATTTATAGAGTGAAACTTATGGGATACAAAGGTAAAGGATTGGCATTAATTAACTAAGTCAATATAATTTTAATTCTAAAAATTATTTACAATCAGCAAAATCTGCAAATAGCAGCAGATTTTGTAGTGTTTAAGTTTTAATACTAAATTTGCGACCAAATGCTGTTATTTCAAAGTCTCAACGCAAGCTGAGGCTTTTTCATTTTCTATGAATTACGCACAAAAAATAAATTCAAATCCTATTCTCAAACTTATCGGGCAAGTTGCTGGTCAAACAGAAACGTATGTTGTCGGTGGTTATGTCCGTGATTTGATCATGGATAAACCATCAAAAGATATCGATATTGTTTGTGTCGGAAGTGGCATCGATTTGGCTAGCAAAATAGCAGACCGATTGCCTGGTAAAGCATTTTTGAGTGTGTTTAAAAACTTTGGGACAGCCCAGATAAAATTTGATGGACAAGAAATTGAGTTTGTAGGTGCGCGCAAGGAGTCCTATCGAAGTGAATCCAGAAAGCCGATTGTTGAAGATGGTACATTGGAAGATGATCAGCTTAGGAGAGATTTTACGATCAATGCCCTGGCAATTTGCCTGAATGAAGACCGATTTGGAGAATTAATCGATCCTTTTGGTGGGCAAAAGGATATTAAAAGAAAAATTCTAAAAACTCCATTGGAGCCTTCAATTACATTTTCTGATGATCCATTGCGGATCATGCGCGCTTTTAGATTTGCAGCCCAATTGAAATTTGATATTGAAGCCAATACTTTTGAAGCTACTCAAAAAAATGCCGAACGACTGGTAATCGTTTCTCAGGAACGCATAACCGATGAACTGAATAAGTTGATTTTATCACCAAATCCAGGGTATGGATTTAATCTTATGTTTCATGCCGGAGTATTGGAACATGTTTTCCCGGAGATGGTTCGGCTACATGGTGTGAAGACCGTTGAAGGTAAAAGTCATAAGGATAATTTTTTTCATACGCTAAAAGTCCTGGAAAATGTGGCACTAACTTCTGATAATCTTTGGCTCAGATGGGCGGCAATTTTGCATGATATTGCCAAACCTAAAACACAGCGTTTTGACGATAAAAATGGATGGACTTTTCATGGGCATGAAGAACTGGGAGCAAGAATGGTTCCGCAGATTTTCAGAAAGATGAAGTTGCCACTTAATGAAAAAATGAAATATGTTCAAAAGCTGGTGCGGTTACATTTGCGTCCAATCGCTTTAGTGAGCGATGTGATTACGGATTCGGCATTAAGGAGATTGCTATTTGAAGCAGGTAATGACCTGGATGACTTGATGGCATTATGCCGTGCAGATATTACTTCAAAGAATAATATAAAAGTGGCCAAGTACCTTAGCAATTTTGATAAGGTGGAACTTAAACTTAAGGAAATTGAAGAGCGCGATCATATGCGTAATTTTCAACCTCCTGTTTCCGGAGAAATGATTATGGAATATTTCAGGATACCACCTTCAAAAATAGTCGGTGAAATAAAAGATGAAATAAAAGAAGCTATATTAGAAGGGAAAATTGGCAACAATTTTGATGAGGCTTTTGAACTCATGAAACACATTGGAAAGAAAAAAGAACTATTAAAATAAAATTAAATTTTTTGAAAATGAATAAGAACTTAATAAGAAAAGGATCCATGCTTGTAATTGCATTTTCTATTTTTTTTGCTGTGAATGGACAAAACCAGGAACTTCAGAAATCACAGCTGTACAAGCATTATCAAATGAAATATGTATTTGGTATGAAATACAATGATGGTGCTGTGGCCAAAGATGCTTTATACAGCATGATTGCTATGGATCCCAATGATGATTCATTGAAGATGCGATTATGCTATTATTATTTTGATAATAATCAATTTGTCTCCAGTCTTTTTGTTTCTGCTGATTTACTTTCCAGGTATCCTGATAATATAGATGCCTTGAGAATGAATGCAATTTCGTATGAAAATATGGGCGCAAGGGAAAAGGCTGTCGATGCTTATGAGTCGTTGTATCTTAAGACGAATGAAGTTTCTGTTTTGTACCAGTTGACGGTTTTGCAATTTGAGATGGAACGATATACCGAGTGTAGCACAAATTTGGATATAATTATAGAAAATCCTGAGGCAAAAGCTTTGAAATTGAGTTTTGCAATGGATGAAATCAAGCAACAGGAGATAACGCTGGAAGCAGCTGCATACAACATCAAAGGAATGGTAGAAAAACAACAAGGCAATAAGGAAGAAGCGAAAAAGAATTTCAACAAAGCCTTGGCACTACAACCAGAATTTGTTCTGGCTAAGGAAAATCTTAAAGGTTTATAAAAATCACAATAGCCTTAAAGTTGGCTATGGAAGTTATAGTGTAACCATACGACAGGGAAGAATTTTACTATTCTTCCCTTTGTTTTTTATAATATGCAATCGTCTTATCTATTGCTTCACCCTCAGAATATTTTGGTATGTAACCAAAATCTTTTAGGGCTTTTTCAGCAGAAAATGTAAAATCAGAACAGGTATAAACGACTGCGAAGCGACTGAATTTTGGATTGATTTTTATGATTGGTGTAATTAACCAAGCAGTAAATTCAACGATATAGCCAATGGAATAAGCCA
>JAHEMV010000476.1 GCA_024643455.1 Cytophagales bacterium | reverse complement strand
CCTGGAAAAGGAATCCTGTTTTTCAATCAGGGATTCAAGTTTCTTAAGCAGAAGGTTTATTTTTTCTTGATTTGCATCCATAATCGTCTTAAAAAATAGGTGATTAGAAAAACCCTTTATGCGTAAATTGTTCCTTTCAACACTTTGGAAATAACATTCGATTCTTTCTTGAATATCCGAATAAACCAGCAGTTAAAAAAAATACTACAAGGAATTTTGAAATAGCCTATGGTTGCTCTTAATTAAAAAGTGCTATGCTGAAATTAATCCCTAAAATCCGCATTTCTCACATACTCGACATCTGCTTCCACATCCTTTAAAAAATACTTCCAGTGAAATTGGGTGAACTCCGGCCAGCGCGGTTCATGATGACCCATACTCACGTACGGCATGGGCTGATATCGGTCTTCTGTTAATCGAATTATGTTTTTCCAATGGTTTACACATTTTTGAAGGTACTCCACTGCGTCTGATTTTTTCTGCTCCTGCCCTGTTAACCGATATGTTTCAAAAGCTACACCAGCGCGTATCTTATCAGCGAGGTAAAATCCCAACTGAGTCCAGGTTTCCAGGTCATCCAATTCCGAGTTCAATGTCGGGTCGTCCCCTTCCAATCTAAGTTTGGCCAGGGTGATCATGGCTCCAGTACAGGCTTCCTGTATTTTTTGAGCCAAAGCCAACGGTGTGATGGATTGATTGCCGATAGGAAGGCTGTCCCGATTCATTTGGCAAAATTGACCTATATTTAAATACCTTTTATCCAGCGTTTCATGCTTTACCAGTTCTTCTATGGAAATAAAAGGTGATTTCTGATCATCAAATCCAGCTTGCCAAGGAGCCAAAAAACCCTCACTATATAGCGTAAAATCCCATGTCCCTTTATAAAATGAAGCCAGGTATAACGGTACTTTTGAGGCCAGCGAGTAGGCCTCCAGCATTAATAATCCATCTACTTCGGGATACCGTATTTCAATCGCTTTTGCAAGCGTGGCATCGGTTTCATCAGGGTTATACAATAGCCGGCCCCAGAGGTAATAGAACATCCATTGTTTTTCAAAAGCATAGTTCCAGGTTTTTTCCACAGTATCCATTCTTGAATAATCCACTGCAGGTATATACCCTTCCGAGCCGACAAAATATCCATCCACATAATCAGAATAATTGGTTCGGATATGAGCGCGGATAAAATCAGGTTCTCCCCAGCGCAGTACAAAAAAGTCTTCGTTACGGATCATCCAGGCTATAAAATAATTTTCTGGTTTTGGCTCCCAAAAATCCTGCATAATACTCCCCTCATCATTGGCATGCGTCAGGGAAAGATTTGGAGTGGAATGCGCATGAGACCAGTTAAACTTTATTTCAACAATGGTTTTATCCGGTAAATCAGCATGATCGATAACCCTGCGCATTTCTTTGGGATCACCGGCAAGCACCGCCCGATGGATAAATTTTACCTTTCGGTTTGCCTGCTTCATCCCTTCCACAAAGGTATCTTCAATCCAGTCTTCGCGCTCAACAGATGTCATCTTATCCTCGCCCCAATTACCCATCCAGTCCGCCAGTGTGACTCCAAGACCAGTGAGATCTTCATATTCATTGATTAACTGCGTGACGGACTCGCGGGTGTATTGCCTGACCAGATCTGATCGGTCATCATGCTCCTTTGCTCCATATGCCTCGGCGAATTCCGGAGATACAACAATATTCCAGTTGACCAGGTAGGTTTCAATACCCCGGTCTTTAGCCATTTTAAAAAGCGCTTTCCAGAAAGATTGCCATTCAGCCAATTCTTCATCGTCGAAGGGAGTAGCATCAGGATAATTGGTTGTCCGAATCATATAGGGAAATGGATGCGCGTTCCATAGCGAAAGTGCATTAAACCTGTTTTCAACCATCATATCCATAAAGGATTCCCAGAATTTCAGATCCCTGCACGTTTCCAGATGAAGATCGGTGGCAGGTCCTGGCCGGTAGGGAGACCAGGGCAAATTGAATTTGATAGCCCGAAAAGAGAACGCCGGATCGACTACTTTTTCCTCTAATATATTAAAATCACACGAAGGGCCGATTTGTTCCTTTAGGTCCATGATGCCGTATAAGGCACCCCGTTGAGTTGGTGATAAAATAAATACGGTTCCTCCTTTTTTTATAATTTGAAATCCATCCGGTTGCACATCTTGCATGTTGGCCGACACAAACATTTTTTGTTGATCATCCATATCCTGATCTGCGGTGAGGATGACAATTTTCACACCTTTTCCATGGAATATGGATGCATTTTCGATCGAATAGCCGGAAGATACGAGCCCAGTATAAAGCTGCTTTACACCATAGGAAAGGATGTTGGAGGAGGAATTGTATTCCAATACAACATGCTTTTCACGATGGCATGCCGAAAAGAACACCAATAAAAATAATAACCACACAATCCATGTATTTTTCATCCTTTACCCTTTTTCGATTTATCAGACACACGTTAAATATAACGAAACTGAAACGTTTATGGCCAGCTTGATTTAGCACTAACTTTATGGAATAACATTTATTCCAAATTAAAACCCGTTCGATGGTACGATATCACAGCAATTCATCTTTAATTAAAATCGGTTCTTTTTAAATCAAATTCCTAATTAACCATTATTTTTGAAATGCAACAATTATCAAAGCTTAGATCAAACTAATCCCATGGCAGATTTCAAAAGTACCATTGCTTCCTCGTATAGTTTTAAAGGACCTTCCTTGCTTATCGGCAGTGCAATCCACGATAAAAATCCCGTCGATGGCCTGCAGATCCGTGTTCCGCTTAAAACGCTAAACCGTCACGGGCTGATTTCCGGGGCAACCGGGACAGGAAAAACCAAGTCGCTGCAAGTGATTTTGGAAGAGCTATCACTGGCTGCAGTTCCGGTATTAGTCATGGATATTAAAGGCGATCTAAGTGGTATCGGCGCACCGGGTGAGCGCAATCCCATCATCACAAAAAGAGAAGGAAACATTCAGATGCAATGGAAGGAAATGGGTTTCCCTGTTGAGTTTCTTACGATTTCTGACGAACCGGGAGCACGAATCCGAAGCACTGTTTCCGAATTTGGCCCGGTAATCATGAGCAAGATTCTGAATCTGAACGACACACAGGAAGGCGTACTGAGCATGTTGTTCAAATTTGCGGACGACCATAAACTTCCGCTGTTGAACCTTGAAGACCTGAAGTCACTGTTGCGCTTTTCGGTGGAAGATGGCAAGGCGGATATTCAAAAAGAATACGGATTGATCCCATCCCCTTCGGTCCATTCCGTTTTAAGAAACATCACCTCCTTGGAGCAACAAGGCGGTGCGCGTTTGTTTGGCGAGCCTTCGTTTGATGTCATGGATTTATGCACATCTGATCGATACGGTCATGGTATGGTCAACATTATCCGGCTCACGGACATACAGGCAAAGCCACAACTTTTTTCTGCGTTCATGCTTTCCCTGCTGGCGGAAGTTTTTGAGGTATTCCCCGAATCCGGAGATAGTGAAAAACCCAAATTGATGATCTTCATCGACGAAGCGCACTTGCTTTTCAGAGAGGCTTCCAAGGACTTGCTCGATCAGATCGACATCATCATCAAGCTGATACGATCTAAGGGCATCGGCATTATTTTCATCACCCAGACGCCGGACGACATCCCCGAAAACATTCTCGGTCAACTGGGATTTAAGCTGCAGCATGCTTTGCGCGCCTTTACCGCAAAGGACCGAAAAGCCATTAATTTGCTGGCTGACAACTTTCCGGAAACATCTTTTTACACCACCAAAGAACTGATCACTGAAATGGGGATCGGGGAAGCGCTCGTCACGGTGCTCAACGAAAAGGGCATGCCGACAGAACTGGTACATACCTTGATGCGGCCGCCGTTTTCCAGGATTGATGTGCTGACGGATAATGAGATCAACGATATCCTGCGTTTTTCCATGCTTAGCGGAAAATACAACCAGGAAATCGACCGGAGAAGTGCCCATGAAATCCTGGTGGAACGTATCAATGTGGCGGCAGAACAAAAAGAAGAAGCAGCACCGAAATCCCCTTCCAGATCTTCGAGAGCAGACCGACCTGAACCAACGGCACAGGCTTCGTTTGAAAAAATCATGAAAAGTCCATTGGCCAATACGATCGCCAGGGAACTGACACGTGGCATTTTGGGTGTATTTGGGATTTCCACCACCACAAGAAGAAGAAGTACT
>JAHEMV010000475.1 GCA_024643455.1 Cytophagales bacterium | reverse complement strand
CTTTTTTAAAAGGCTCAAAATCTGCGAAACGGATTTTGCTAAGGACAAATTTTATACCTTCGTCGTTTGCCGTGATGATATCTACGGTACGATTTGGTGATCGGCCACCTACAGCAAGTTTGAAGCCCATTCTAAGCCCATTTTGATGCAGATATCTTTTTAATCCATGAAGTGTACGGACTGAGCCAACAGATTTAGGTTCTTCAAATGACTGAACGAGACGGGTTAGATTGGGAGAAAATTGTGCTGTTTTGAAATCCCCATCTAACTCCCTGAAAATTTTATTCTTTATTTTTTGATAAACTCCTGGGAGAATCGAACATTCTTCGCTGATGTGGCTAAATAAGGTCACGTAGTCTTTTACAATTTGATCCATTCGCCGAATGATGTCCCTGACTTTTTCGGGGCTTAGTGGACCAATATCCAGGAAATCACTTAAAAGAGATGCGTGATTTAAATTATAAGCACGGTAGCGCGTAATCGGATCATTTTGGTTTTTATTTGTTTTTTCATCAGCTTCCTGCCCTCCATACGAAAGGATTAAATACAATTTGGAAGTTTGTTGAGCTCCTTCGCATTTTTTAAATAGAGTGGCTTCCAGGTCAGAGACCATAAAAGGCGGCGAGTTTCCAAAGGTTATTCCATTTAAAGCCTGAACTTCTATTCCCAGATTAATATGATCCCAACCTAATTTTGAAATTACTTTACATAATAATTTGTCACTGATAATTGATTTTGCCTTGATAAAATCATTTTTGAGTGCCGATAATTTTTCTGGTTGGATACAAAGTAAATCAGAATACGAAGCATTGGTGAAAACAAAATAGGGCGAAAAAAAGTCAGCCATTTTTTTGCCAAAAAGAGATTCTATGACATTCTGTTTAACGGCCTGTTCTTTTGAGTCTAAAATTTTAGCTGCCAGTTTTCGCAAATCCAATTGTTCTTCTTCCAGGTATAAAACCATAATCGGATCCAATTGATGAAATTTAATTCCTGGTTTATATTTCTTAACAATTTTTGAAAGATTGGTAATGGCTTTTTTTTCAATAAAAAATGACCTTTCCATTTCCATGCGGGCAGCGAGAAATCGGATAAATGAACGCGATACCTTTAGCTTGCCGACTTCTGCTAATCTAACGGCAATATCAAGTGCTTTAAAAGCAAGTAATTTGTCTCTGGAGCTCAATAATGCTTCTACGATTGGGTGTATGTCTGATTGGAACTTCAACGATTCCTCCAGAAAGGAAAAAACATACTCGGCAATTATTCCGGAACGTTTTTGGAGCAATGGAAATAATGGATCCAAATCGATATATTGCGAATTTAAGGTAGCTAGCTTGTGCAGTTCCCGAAGTTTTTCACAATCTACTTTTACCTCTTCTGGCTGGACTATTGCGAGGTTAAATTTGTTGGAAATTGACTGTATTATTTGATCAATTGAAGCAGCTAATTCCGTATTTGAATTTGTCTTTTCCATAGGTAGCACACTCAAATGCCCTGCAGAGAATAATAAGTAATTATTTATTCTAGGCTATTTGATTTTCAGAATTCAGATCAACAAATTATCCATTCAGATTTTACCAATAAGAGGTCTTTTTAGAAATAGAAAAAACAGAGCAGAAAATTTTCAATTACAAAAAATGATCTTTTTTATCAAAAAAATATAGTGATCAAAAATTGCTACATCTCAATCTTTTTCCTTTAAAACCTCCCCCTCAAATAGCGCGTGATAAACTAACCTAGTAACCAAAAATTGCAAAGGATAGTTCATTTCAGCAGTCGATTTTGACGAGATGATGAAATGATAATTTTATGGTTTGCAGGGCATCAAGAAAAGCCTCGGAAGTAAAAGTTTTAATGTCGGTTTCTTGGCGGATTTTCTAGTTTCCTTTTTGAGTTGTAGTATTAAAAATATATTTGATTAAATTCCATACTATATTCCATTATGATGAAAACGCTAAAACACCGAATCATCCTTGGCCTAAGCCTTGTTGGGCCAGGATTATTTTTAATTGGGTATAATATCGGTACCGGGAGCATTACCACGATGGCCAAGGCTGGTGCAGATTATGGTATGACTTTGTTTTGGGCCTTAATTCTATCCTGTATTTTTACCTATATTCTCATGGTCGCATATGGGAAATTGACTTTAGTTACGGGAAAGACTGCTCTGAATAATATTAAAAATGAATTTTCCTGGGGCAGGTATTTGGCAATATATATAATGGCCGCAGTAATCATCGGTGAGTTATTGGCCGTCATGGGAGTGATGGGGATTGTTGTAGAATTGTTGCAGGAAGGAATAAAATTGATCTTTGGAGTTGAGGCTTTTAATCCATGGATTATCACAAGCATTCTCGTTGTGGCACTGTATTATTTACTTTGGAATGGTCATTACAAACGATTTGAAAAAATCCTGACCTTTTTTGTGATTCTCATGGGATTGTGTTTTGTACTGGTTTTTTTCCTGGTAAGTCCTGATTATGTTATGATCGTAAAAGGGATGATCCCCCATATCCCGGATCAGCCGGGTAGTTTTCAATTGATCGCTGCCATGGCCGGCACGACTTGTTCGGCCGCTGTTTTTGTAGTCCGCAGTACAGTTGTGGCAGAAAAAGGATGGAATATAAGCAATTTAAAGGATGAAAAAAGAGATGCTATGGTGTCGGCATCGATGATGTTGTTTTTGAGTGCCATCATCATGGCGGTTGCTGCAGGTACTTTGCACGTGATGGGATTGTCATTGACCAATACCGTTGAAATGATATACCTTTTCGAACCACTTGGGGGAAAAACAGCTGCATTGATTTTGATCCTCGGGATCAGTGGAGCTGGATTATCAACCGTTTTTCCAATTATTCTCATAGCTCCTTGGCTGGTCTGCGATTACACTGGGAAAGAACGAAATATCCAGTCACCGCTTTTTCGATGGTTAGGATTATTTGGTATTTTATTCAGTTTTGGATTTTTAGTAATGCAGGAAAAGCCTCCCGGACTAATGGTTTTTTCCCAGGCTTTTCAGGCCTGTATTTTGCCAGCTGTTGCTATTCCAGTGTATTTTCTTTTAAAAGATCAAAAACTCATGAAAAATCATGGGATGAAAACAGCATTTAAAATTGGTCTTGTGGCTGTGATCGTATTTTCGTTATTGACGACTTATTTTGCTTTAATTGACTTATTTTAGAGAATATAGCATAAGAAAATATTTTGTATTTAATTCAGAATTAAACTTGACATGATCATGACTTATTGATTTTCGTCATTTGGGAAGTTATAGAATCTGTTTTTTGCAATTCCTGCCAATATGGAAGGTATACTTTCGATAAACATTTTTTTTCGGTCGTCAATATTTCAGGCAAATCCTCAAATATCCGTTAGTTTTCTTATGGAATATTTTTAAAAAAACCACACAGATCGTGTTTAAGGTTGATCACCTGATATGAGAAATAATCCAATCAATTATTATCCTCAAAGCCAAATCCGGCTGAATATATCATTAACCTTAACCAAAATTATCATGAAAAATTATAGTAGAATACTCCTCATTTCTCTGGTGTTAACATTGCCTTTAACAACATTCGGACAAATATTTGGAATTAAAGCAGGGATGAATTTATCAAATATGGTTTTAAAAATGAATGATGAGACATTGAGTCAGGACTTCAAAATGAATCTCGGTTATAATGTTGGTGGAACTGTTGAATTCCCGCTTTCAGAATGGTTTTCGATCGAATCGGAATTGTTGCTTTCAACCAAAGGATATAAAATTAGTGAAGAAGAATCTTATGGTATTGATAGTTATAAATATGAAAGAAAGCTCAATTTATTGTATCTAAACATACCAGTCACCGGCAAAGCGAAAGTGGATGTTGGTAAAATGAAGATCTATGGTGAGTTGGGGCCATATTTTGGTTTCGGACTTTCCGGTAAAGCAATCAGTAAGGATACCTATAATGGTGAGACCACAACAGTAAATGAAAAAATCGAATGGGGAAATGATGCGGAAACAGATTACTTAAAAAGACCCGACTTCGGATTAACATTTGGTGTTGGCGTTATAGTTAAAGCATTTCAGTTGGGACTTAATTATGACCTCGGGATGCTAAATTTATTGCCCGATACATCCTACGACACCAAACTCACAAATAGAGTATTGGGCATAAGTATTGGGTACCAATTTTCCGGAAAGTAATTTTCCCAGGATACTATTCATTTTATTAGACT
>JAHEMV010000474.1 GCA_024643455.1 Cytophagales bacterium | reverse complement strand
CTATATTAAATCGTCGAATCTCCACACGAATTCTATATGAAAAATATCCTCATCATAGGCAATGGCATTTCCGGGATTACAGCTGCAAGGCATATTCGAAAAATGAGTGATTATGAAATTACTGTCATTTCAGCCGAAACAGATCATTTTTTCTCCAGGACTGCGCTGATGTACATTTACATGGGGCACATGAAATATGAACATACTAAGCCTTATGAAGACTGGTTTTGGGAAAAGAATAAGATCAAGCTGGTACGGGATTTTGTCACTTCAATCAATTGTGATGGAAAATCAGTGGATTTAAAGTCTGGAAAAAAAATGAATTATGATATGTTGATTCTAGGCACTGGTTCTAAACCAAACAAATTTGGCTGGCCCGGACAGGATCTTATAGGAGTGCAGGGTATGTATTCATTGCAGGATTTAGAAAACATGGAAGTTTATACAAAAAATATTCGGCAGGCTGTCATTGTAGGCGGTGGCTTGATTGGAATTGAGATGGCGGAAATGCTGCATTCCAGGAATATTCCAGTAACGTTTCTGGTCCGGGAACAAAGCTTTTGGAATAACATTCTACCTGCCGAGGAATCGGATATAGTAAATCGGCACATTCGTAATCATCATGTCGATTTGAGGCTTGAAACAGAATTGAAAGAAATTTTATCTGATGAAAATGGTCGAGTACGTGCTGTGATTACAAATAAAGGAGAAGAAATCTCCTGCCAATTCGTGGGGCTTACAGCCGGAGTGCATCCGAATATTGAGTTTATAAAATCATCTAAAATCAATACTGACAAAGGAATTGTAGTGAATGAGTTCTTTGAAACCAATATCCCCGATGTATATGCCATTGGAGATTGTGCCCAATTTGACCCTCCAATTAAAGGAAGAAAACCAATCGAACAGGTCTGGTACACGGGGCGAATGCATGGAGAAACGGTCGCGCAAACCATTTGTGGTAAAAGAACTGCTTATCAGCCCGGCCCCTGGTTTAATTCTGCCAAATTTTTTGATATCGAATACCAGGTTTATGGAAACATAAGAAATGACCTGCCTGAACATGAAGATTCCCTGTACTGGGAACATGAAAATGGGAAAAAGTCCATTCGAATTGCTTTTGATAAAGCGACAACAAAAGTATTGGGATTCAATCTGATGGGCATTCGGTACAGACATGATGTATGTGACCGTTGGATACGCCGGGAAGCAATTTTAAAAGAAGTTATCCAAAACCTTAAAAAAGCCAATTTCGATCCGGAGTTTTATAAAGAATATGAAGATCAGGTTTTGATGTCATACAATAAAAAATTTCCTGTTGATCAAGTCAGTTCAACGTCCAGACGTGGATTATTTTCAGTTTTTAGTTAAATAAAAGGAATGGAAAGGAGTATCAAATTTGGTGGGCTTTGGTTGTTTGTACTTGGGTTGATTCTATTTATCATATCACTGACCATGAGTGATTACTTGCTAACGGAACAAATCGTAAAGCAACAGGGTGAAGGTGAAAAATTTGAGACGCTCAGCGTTTCAGTCAAATCCATGGAAGGTGTCCATTACACGTCAAACGTGTCCTTCATTCATGACCTGAATATCGCAATCCAACAAGCAAATAAATCCATCATTGACAAATACGCTATTGGGTCTGAAATCGCAGAAATTATTGCTTCAAAATCCATGGAAAATGGTCAATACATTTATCATTTATCGATCATTGATGAGATGACTCCCGCGGATGGGATTGTCTCTTCTGAGCAGAATAAAAGCCTCAAAGACTATACAGGATGGCTGGAAGGAAAACATTTTGACACCAGTGAAGATCTCACCGAACAATTGGAAAACTCCATCCAAAGCATCAATAACGCCCTCTCCTATCAAAAAGCCTTTGACCATTACAACACCAAAAACCTTTTATTTTCCATCACCAAAGCATCAAGCGTTGGCATACTAAAAGGAAATCTTAAGTTATGGTTTTTCTTAAGCTTTGGATTGGTGATCCTTGGAGCTTTCGCCTATTTTTATGGCAGCTATTCAAATCTTCCTCCCGGTATACAAAACAATCAGATTTTCATGAATGCCGTGACTAGTCGCGGATGGTTGGGGGTTGCTATTGGCAGCTTTATGATCGCTTTTTACGTGTTCCTATATTTTTACCCGGAATATCTTACGAACTGGGTGCTACTGGTAGATCCAATTAGCTACAAACTGAATGGTGGCCCGGCTAGTCACTGGTTTTTGTATGGATTTTTATACACCATGGCAGTTTTAGTGATGGGCATCCGAATGATCTTGAAATATCGAAACAATACCTACCAGATCATCAGAACCATCTCTGTTATCTTTTTCCAGACGGCAATTGCGTTCATTATTCCCGAAATCCTCATCTCTTTGAATAAACCCGGGGTTGATTTCAAAAATATCTGGCCTTTGGACTATGATTTCTTTTATAATTACAATCTCGAAGCATTGATGCACAGTGGCATGTTGGGTTGGTTTATGCTTTTTTGGGGAATTGCCCTTATTATTATTGCAGTACCACTCATTACCTATTTCTTTGGTAAACGCTGGTATTGCTCCTGGGTTTGTGGATGTGGAGGGTTGGCAGAAACTCTTGGAGATCCGTTTCGACAGCTTTCAGATAAATCACTCAAAGCATGGAGGATCGAGCGATGGATGATCCATGCCGTTTTAGTATTTGCCGTAATCAATACCGGAGCAGTATTGTATACATTCTTCACGGGAAGCTATTCCCTACTGGGAATTGGTACCGAATCCATCAAATCGAGCTATGGATTTCTGATCAGTTCTATGTTCGCAGGCGTGGTAGGAACTGGTTTTTATCCGTTGATGGGCAACCGGGTGTGGTGCCGTTTTGGTTGTCCTTTGGCAGCATACCTGGGAATTGTACAACGCTTTAAATCCAGGTTCAGGATAACAACCAATGGCGGCCAGTGTATTTCATGCGGAAACTGCACCACCTATTGCGAGATGGGGATCGATGTGAAGTGGTATGCGCAACGTGGACAGAATATTGTCAGGTCTTCATGCGTTGGTTGTGGTATTTGTTCGGCAGTTTGTCCGAGAGGAGTGCTCAGATTAGAAAATGGACCTGAAAGGAGACGCTTTGAGGTACAAAATTTTATAGGAAAAGCAGCCGATCAAAAACTGGAGTAAATTTGATCAGCTGCTTTACTATGTATAGAGTTATTTTATTTTGTTTTTTTCTCTTTAGCAATATGTACTGTTAGATTGCCACCTAGTATTGTTTTTTTACATAATTTTTGAGGCTCAGCTTCGATGGAAAATCCATCCAAATTATCAAACCATTTCCAGGTGATTCCATCATTGATACCAGGTGATCCCTTATCATGCATTTTTACAACTAAATATTGACCAACTCTGCACTGTTTTCCTTTGCCGCCTTTATCGTCTGGTTTTCCACCCATTCCCTCATCGTGTTCGGTCCCGGTATCATCATGTACCGTTCCTGAATCTTCTCCACTTCCCATATCCGATCCACCACTGTCGCTGCATCCCTCGTCAGTCACTTCATCCGTACCCGTGTCATGCGAACAACCTTCATCATGTGTAGTACCACCTTCATCACTGGTAGTATGGCCGGAATCCGAACAACCATCTCCTTCAGTATGTTCGGTATCACTACCACCTGTTTGACCATCGGAATCACATTTGGAGTCTGAAATTACTTCAGCAAAAAACCATCCTTTCTTTTCGTCAGAATCACCGAAACCAACATTCAGTACTTGGGCAACAATTTCTCTTTCAGGTTCATTCTCACTTTTCCAAACGGAAAATACGAAAGATCCTTTAGCAGGCTTAGATCCAACTGATTCGTGGGCATCAAAACTTACCAAAACAAGTTTTTCATAAACCAAACCTGATCCTCCCTTTCCTTTCCATTCCACCTGTACCGAACCTGTTATTTTTGAAGCCTGTTCCGATTTCGAGCTACCACTTAATACATCCTGAATTTCAGACTGGATTTCTTCAGCAGGATTTTCACAGCCGAAGATCATTACAAGCGAAATAAAAATTGAACTGATTAGTGATGATTTTCTCATAATTGCCTCCTGTTTTAAAGGTTGAAAATTGATTGATAATAGAATATTTATAATTGAACTTGAGGTTTTATCAAAGGCTAAATAAGGATGCCGGAAGTAAATTTTTGCCGACTTTTAGTTGTTTTAGCTTAAATCTAACAGTAATTTATTTTTGGATT
>JAHEMV010000050.1 GCA_024643455.1 Cytophagales bacterium | reverse complement strand
TGATATCCATACTAATCCTTTTTCCAATCTACCCATTTCTACTGAACCATAAGCGATGATTGATTTTTCAACCATTTCAATTCCTTCAGACATTCTTAACAAACCTTGTGTAAAGATTGACGCAACAGGGCCTCTGGTGTTTTTGCAAACTTCTTTTGCTCCTTCAACTCCGTCTTTAGATAAGGCTTCATCAACTCTTGCCAACAATTTCTTAGTGTTGGTTGTAGCAAGGTTTAAAGTGATAATTCTTTCGATAGCAACTGCTAATCCCAAAATTAAACAGATCAAAATAGATGACATAAATTCCCATCCACCTGCAAGAAATTGCTCTTTAACAACTTGATGAAATGATTGGTCTTCTGGAGCTACTGTCTCCTCATCACTTACACTTGACACAACTTGTTGCTGGGCAGGGGCTTGCGCAGGCGCTGCTTGCTCTTCTGTTTGTGCTGCTTCTCCCTCAGCATCCTGAGCAGAAGTAATAGTTGAAAAACCAAGAGTCATTACTCCTGCTACCAACATTAAAACAATTAACTTTTTCATAGTTCCGATTTTAGAATTCTATACTTAAAAGGTTATAATTAATTATTCAAAAATTTAGAAAATTTCATTTGCGTTTGTCTGCGGAGAGGAAGGGATTCGAACCCCCGGTACCCTTGAGGGGCACACTCACTTTCCAGGCGAGCACCATCGACCACTCGGTCACCTCTCCAGGCCATTTTTTTGGCCCTTGGACGCACAAAGAAATCAATAAAAATGACTTTATCCAAATTTTAAAAAAGTTTTTTAGGTCATTTTGAAACGGTTAATTCTCCATTTAGCGAAGCAATTAATTTTTGTTTTACCGCTTCATGGCTACTTTCGGTACCAAGTAAAAACATTAGTTTGGTAATTGCAGCTTCTCTGGTTATGTCATTTCCACTCACTACGCCAATTTCTTTTAGGTATTTACTGGTCTCATATCTGCCCTGCATTACAATTCCTCCTACGAGTTGAGACACATTATAAATGATAATGCCTCGATCTATTGCTTCTTTTAAACAATCCAGGAACCACCCTTCAGTAGGAGCATTTCCAGATCCATACGTTTCCAATACAACCCCTTGAAGATTTGGTGTTGCAAGCATATGTCTAAGGTAGGATTCTTTTAATGAAGGGAAAATCTTAATTATAATGACATCCGTACAAAATTGATTGTTAAAATTAAATTTCTCAGGATTAACATATTTCATAATCGCTGACTCATTATAGGTAATGGTTATACCAGCTTTTGCCAAAATTGGATAGTTTTCGCATCCGAAGGCAGCAAACTGGCTACTCCGTTTTTTAAAGGTCCGGTTACCACGCATCAATTGATAATCAAAATATACACAAACTTCAGGAACCATAGGAATATCATCCTTTTTGGCAGAAGCTATTTCAAGCGATGTCACCAAATTTGGTCTTGCATCAGATCTAATTGCAGAAATAGGCAGTTGGGCACCTGTAAAAATAATAGGTTTATTCAGCCCATTCAACATAAAACTAATAGCCGACGCGGTAAAAGACATCGTATCTGTGCCGTGCAAAACCACAAACCCATCGTATTGTACATTATTTTCATGAATAATCAGCGCAAGATCCTGCCACGCCGACACCGTCACATTGGATGAATCAATAGGCGATGAAAATGAAATTATAGTAAGATTTATATCTAAAATTTTCAAAGGAGGAACCCTTTGGACGATTTGACTAAAATTAATAGGCACCAAGGTCCCGGTGCTATCATGCTCCATACCAATTGTCCCTCCCGTATAAATGATCAGGATTGATGTTTTTGCTCTCTTTTTCGAAGCTTTGTTTACTTCGTAAATTCGGTATTTTGGTGATTTATCAGTCATTTAAAAATAGATTAACTGCATTTTTTGAGGTAGTGTTTGCAATATCATGTACATCACAATGCTTTAATTCAGCAATTTTTGTGGCGACATAAGGCAAAAGGGAAGGACTGTTTTTTTTTCCTCGGAAGGGAACGGGAGCCAGGTATGGGCTGTCCGTTTCAAGTACAATATTGCTTAAGGCAACGTCTGGAATTACTTTATCAATTCCTCCGTTTTTGAAGGTGACAACACCCCCGATTCCTAAAAGGAAATTTAAATCAATGATTTTTTTGGCATGATCGAGATTTCCACTGAAACAATGAAATATACCTTTTAATCTTCCATCCTGGTGTTTTCTTACTAGTTCAATTGTCATATCAATCGAATCCCTGCAATGAATATTTATTGGCAGTCCGAGCTCTTTGGCCCAATTGATTTGCATTTCAAAAGCCTTGATTTGTTGCTCGAGAAAGGTCTTGTCCCAATATAAATCTATTCCAATTTCTCCAACTGCACAAAAAGTTCGTTTTTTTAGCCAAGACTCTATAATGCTGAGTTCTTCAAGGAAGTTCGCTTTTACATAGCATGGGTGTAACCCCATCATGGGAATGCAGTAATTTTCATATTCATCCTCAAGTTGGAGCATGGAATCAATGGAATGACTATCTATATTAGGCATGAATATTTGATCAATACCTGCATTTTTCGATTCCTGAATCATTGTATCCCGATCATCATCAAATTCAGCTAAATAAATATGCGCATGGGTATCAATTAAATTCTTCATAAAGTCAAAATTATCACTTTAGGTGAAGTAAGGATATGCTACTACTCAATTTTTTTGAAGTTAAAATCTTTTTCTTTGAAGTAATCCAGGAATCGCGGCAGCATATATTTTATCTTGTCCTCTGCTTTATAGTTGTCATGAAATACTACAATTGATCCAGGGATGGTTTTTTGTATAATTCGTTCCAGGCTTTTTTGCGGTGAATGTGACATTTCAAAATCATATGACAGGATATCCCACATAATAATATGGAATCTGTCTTTCAATAGTTTGATCTGATTTTTAGTAATTTGACCATATGGCGGTCGAAAGAGTTGTTTGAAAGGAGTTATTTGATGAGCCAAAATAGAATCCTGGCATTTTTCTATATTTTCAAAATATAATTTATCATCGGTTTTCCATCCTTTTAAATGATTGAAAGTGTGATTGCCCAGTCTATGGCCCTGTTCAACAACATTATTGCAAATCTCTGGAAATTTTGAAATATTGTCTCCTACACAAAAAAAAGTTGCTTTAGCATTATAAGCCTCCAGCGTCTCTAAAACATAGTCAGTAAGCTTAGGAATAGGCCCGTCGTCAAAGGTTAGAAAAATATCCTTATCATTTGTAGGGACTTCCCAAATGAGATCCCTGGAAATATTCTTTAACAATCGTGGTGTTTTATAAAAATGAAGTGATGTAGAAATCATACCTTTTTAGTGGTATCAATTTTACATGTAAAAAGAGTGATATCATCCATAAATCCGTTCTTGCCTTTAAATTCTTCCATTTCTTTTATGATGGAGGCATTCAGTTTGGCTGGTTCCAGTTCCATATTTTTCTTAACCACCTTTATGATTTCCATATCACCAAATTCTTCACCTTTCGAGTTAGTGATTTCTGTTAAACCATCAGTAAAACCACAAAATAAGAATGAGTCGAGGTGATCAATAATGCCTACATTCAGAAACGGTAATTCTGAAAAGGCACCCAAAACAGTGGACCCCTGTGTAAGCATTTCTAATTCAATATTATTTTTTACCAGAATAGGTGGATTATGTCCTGAATTCACATATTTCAGTCGTTTTTTAGCTTTATCGTACAGTGCTACAAAAAAAGTGATGAAGTGCTGACCTTCTGCGTTCGACATCACCAGGTAATTCAATTCATGAATTATTTCTTTTAAAATAGTAGTTTTTCGGACCAAGGTGCGCAATGAAGCCTGAAAGTTTGACATTAATAAAGCCGCAGGAATTCCTTTTCCAGAAACGTCAGCAATGCAAAATAAGACCTGATTTTCACTGATGGTTATAAAATCATAATAATCGCCACCGATGCTGTGATGGGGTTTATAAAAGCTATCCACTTTTATTTCATCATTATTCGGGAGCATTTTAGGGAATAAAAATTTCTGGACATTACCTGCAATTTCCAATTCCCGTCGCATCATATCCTGTTCCAGTTGTTTTCTGGCTAGCTTTTTATTTTCGATAGCAACAATGATGATGTTGCTTAATGCCTGAATAAAATTTGTATTGATTTCTTTATCGTCGTATCCACTTATGAAAACAAAAGCCAGTTGTCGTGCTTTATGGGCTATAGGAACAATTACTTTAAACTCATTGAACGGGGAATGATCATCCGTTTTGAATGCTTGAATTTTTTCATAACCCAAAAAGGATTGATCAAAGTGTATATCATGGAATTTGGCTGTAGTTCCAAAATTTACCTTGCAATCCCATTTATCATCAAGCACATACAAGGCAAGTTTTTTTATATTTAGGTTTCCACGGATGGTAAAATCATAGATTTTGTATAATTTTTCCTCAGACAGGTTATCATTGATCGCCTGGGTGATTTCCAACAAGGAATTTAGTTCTAATTCTTTTATATCGTATTTGGCCCGTAGGGCTTCACTGTTCATATTCATTCCGAAATTGTTTTTGGATCGTAGGCATCACGTAATCCATTTCCTAATAAATTGAATGACAGCACTAAAATACAAATAGCTAGTCCCGGGAAAAGAATCAAGTGCAAACTATTTTTTGTGCCTATGGCCTGAAATCCCTCATAAATCATCACGCCCCAGGAAGGCGTTGGCGGCTGGACTCCCAGGCCAAGAAAACTTAATCCTGCTTCCAAAAGTATGGCACCAGCAAAATTTGCAGTAGCAATCACTATGAGTGGTCCTGCAATATTTGGTAAAATATGTACAAATACGATCCTGAAATTTTTGATGCCAAAGGCCCGAGCTGCTTCCACAAATAATTTTTCTTTTACAGACATGATCTGTCCACGCATTACCCTTGCAACTTCTACCCACATTGTGAGTCCTACAGCAACAAATGCTACCCAAACGCCACGACTCTGCAAGGCCATACTAATAGAAATGACCAGTATGATTCCTGGGATAGACCAAATAACGGACATAAACCATAATATAAACATGTCTAATTTTCCTCCAAAAAAACCTGCTATCGATCCTAGTGACATGCCCAAAAACATGGAGATCAAAACAGAAATAAAACCTATTGAAAGTGAGATACGGGTTCCAAACAGTAATCTACTCAGCATATCTCTTCCCATTCGGTCAGTTCCTAACCAATAGGTGCGCTGTTCTATATTTTTTGATTTAAATTTTTTTTGTAACTCGTTTTGAGTAATAGATTCTTTGGTGCCATCCATATTTTCAAAGGTGAGAACCGTCTCTCCTGCAATGTTGTAAGACACTTCGTAATCACTACCTTTTATGGCATTTACGGCATCCAAAATACTGTATTCCTTGTAATAATTCTTTTTGCCAAAAATTTCTGCCCGCACAAAAAGATGTTCAATTTCATAATTGACGATTGGTACAATCATATATTCGCTCTCCTGACCATGAATTGCTTTTTCAAACAAACTATTTTGATCAATCGTTCTGTTTTTTCGAATCTTGAGAAAAGTAGCGGTAAAGCCTGGCGGTTGTTTTTGTATTTGTACAGCCCCATCGTTCGTATCAGGAGTTTGATCCGGCATGATTAAATACCCCAATATTGAAACCATGAAGGCTAAAAAAATAACTATCAAACCAAAAAGGGCTGGTTTGTTACGCTTTAGTCTTTTTCGAATGTAATAACCTGGAGGGTTGAAATCGTCAGTAATTTTGACCATTAATCAGTTCCATTATGAGCAAGAAGTCCTTCTCTACTGGCAAGATAGTAATAATTCCAAAAACCTTGTTCGAATTGCCCGCTTTCAAAAACTATTTCTTCAACAGGTGAACTATAACATTTAACCCATCCTTTTTCCAGCAATTTCTTGATTGTGGATTTTAGTTTAGCAGTATCTAAATCAAGCGTTTTTGCCAGATAATCATACGATTGTATAAAATACAATTCATCCAAAACATCAAATTCAATGTCTGTCATAGTCATGTTTTATATACTCGGCCTTTCCAGGAATATTTTCCAAAATGGACTGAAGTTCCAATGAAAAGGGTGTAAACCGGATAAAGGAATTCACTTAATAAGAAGATCCAGAATCGGAATGGCAATTTGCAAAAAATCATGACTTTCTTCAAAAATATGTAGTCGAGAATAATTTTGATGCCAATGAATACACTAACCTCCCAATGCAATGAAAAACCATGTATAAACACAAATAGAGCGACCAAAAAGGAAATATAATGGACAAAAAGAAATACTGGAAGCACCCAACTATAGGGAAGTAAATAATCACGCCACTTCGATGCCCATCGTTTTCTTTGATTGATCAGGCCTGCCAGCGAAGATTGAGGTTTTGAATAAACAATAGCTCCTGCATCTTTCAAAAATTTTACAGACTGTGGAAAAGCATTATGCATTTTTTGCATGAGGAATACATCATCTCCTGATGTTTGAAGCACATATCCTGCATAACCATTTACATCGGAAAATGCTTTTTTTCGAAAAGCGAGGTTCGCGCCATTGCACATCAATGGGTAATTCAATCGGATCATTGCGGCTCCTGTGCCGATCAGGCTGGACAGCTCCATCGATTGAATTCTGGAAAAAATGCTGTTATCTCCATGAAGAGCCACCGGGCCGGAGACAAACATGGTTTTATTATGATTAAATGAAGATGCAATTGTTTTTAGCCATTCCTCGCCAAACCAGCAATCGCCGTCCGTCATAGCGATAATCGATCCTTTAGCGGCATCAATGCCTTTTTGAAGGGCCGCCTTTTTAGATGAAATGCCTTGGTTTTCCAAGTATTCATTAGGTAAAATGCGAATTGAAAATGCCTTAGAATCCATGAATTGTTCAATCACTTTTACCGTATTATCAGTCGATTTATCATCAATAAAAATGACTTCAAACTTGTCAGAAGGGAGTGATTGCGTTGAAAGGCTATCAAGGAGTGGGGAAATATTTTCTTCTTCATTTCGTACAGCAATGATGACCGAAACGTAAGGCAAACTTAGTCGATCTGTATTCTTGAAGGGAGTTTTTATATCATTCCACCCATAAATCATTAGCAGGATGAAAATGTAGTACAGGGAAAATATTGTGAAAAAATATATCAGCATATCGTGTAAAATTATATATGAATGATCAATTTTGAGAATATTATTGATAGAAATACTTTCCATTTACTTTGGACAAATCAGGCAAACCAGTAAACGAAAAAATAATATTGGGTATGGATCCCGGCACTTCTGTTATGGGGTATGGTGTAATCATGGTGAAAGGCAATGAAACCAAATTGATTCAGTACGGCGTCATTCACCTTTCAAAATATACAACTCACGAACTTAAGCTCAAGAAAATTTTTGAACGTGTAATTGGTATCATCGATGATTTTGATCCGGACGAAGTTGCGCTTGAAGCACCTTTTTATGGGAAAAATGTGCAATCTATGCTCAAACTTGGCCGCGCTCAGGGCGTGGCTATGGCAGCAGCACTATCAAGGGAAATTCCCATTGCCGAATATTCTCCAAAAAAAGTAAAGCAATCTGTTACCGGCAATGGAAATGCCTCCAAAGAGCAAGTGGCCAATATGCTGAAGACTATATTGAAATGCGATCTCGAGCCCAAACTTTTTGATGCAACCGATGCTTTAGCGGTAGCCTTGTGCCACCATTACAATGGAAATTCAGCAGTAGCCAAAACAAAAAGCTGGAAGTCATTTATTACGGATAATCCAGGAAGGGTAAAGTGATTTTTCTAAAATTCCGGAATTTCATAAGAACTGGTTTCATCAATTTCATTTTTTATTGAACTGACTATTTGTGAATTTTCTTCATACGTGAGATAGGATCGTTTGTATGTTTGATAAAAATATGCTGCAAGCCAAGCTGGTTCCAGAACTTTGATGGCTGTACGATGCGGGTGGGGGAACTCCAGCATTTGTGAATTAAAATTCCACACATTTTGCCTCAGCAATTCATAGGCAAATTCATGATTTATTTTTAGAAAGTATTTGAAGATTGTTATTTTGTCATCTTCAAATTCTACTTCCTGGGAAGGGTGAAGAGGCAAACTTTTCAGGTATTTAGTCTGAAACCTGGTGCATTCTATTCGAACAGTTTCGGATTCCTGATCAGGGTAAATGTAAACGCCAAATACGTTTTCATACTCATCTCTGAATTTTTCTAAACTGGCTTTTCTTTCAAAAGTAGTTTTATCAATGTTTAAGGAATTTATTTTGTCCAGACCGATAACGGTTGGGAAAGTTGACTTTTCGTTCTCAAAACCAATAACATACCAGCGGAAGTAAGCATTTTGCTTCATCCAATAAGGCATAAAGTACATCAGTTTCTCGTCACGTTCAGTCCGGAAACTTGAATAATTGATGTTTGTGTAGTGTTGATTATTTATTGCGTTTAACAGGCTATTGAAATGTTTCATCCAACTAACCTTGTCCCAGTTCTGATGGAAAATCAGGTGCTCCCCAAACACCCCATCACCCGCAAAGGATTCTGCAATTTTTGTGGGGCTATTTAAATTTTGTATGAAATTAATAAATTCTTGGTACCTGGAGCTATTCCTTTTATCAATGAAATAATACCCATAAATCCCATTGGTTTTGCCCAGTTTAATGCCGAATTCTTTTTTTAGGCGGGCATTGAAGTTGGTTATCGTTCGCGAACTTACAGACAACTCCTTGGCCCACGAATCTCGATTTCGCTTTTCATCACTAATAAGTCGAGTTGCATATTCGTAAAAAATCCCTTGCGACATGATAGTAAAAAAGAAAGTTAGGAGTAAATCATTTCAATTGAAACAAGGTATCAATTCTAAAAATACCAAACAACCCGGCTGGAATGTAACAGCTAGACATCGCTGAGATTTAATTCCAAAAGTACAGGGAAAGGTTTTTTCCCGTCGTATTCGGTAAACTTGTATCATAACTGTTTTTAGAGACAGGCATTCCATGGAAATAATTCTTTTTGAACCAGAACTGATGAAATCTGTTATTACCTCTTTCTGGCTCAATTTTCAAGGTTTAAATTATTTTAAAACTATTTTATGGAACAACTAGGAATGTTTTTTACTTTAAATCTAATCACAGAATTTTTTAGCCATTTAAATGTACTGCCAATGCCTAACCTTATTTTTTTGGTAGATCTTAATAATTTCTTACTCATTATTTGCTCAATTGGGGAGCATAATTTTCATTTTTCATGTCAGGAAATATTGTTTGTGATTACAAGCAGTATTGCTTTTGGTATCTCCTTATTTATTGGCGATCATCTTTTTAAGATTACAAAGGATGAAAGGGTAGGTGATTCTAAAACAAAGGATAAAACTAAAAGTCTGGTTGGAAAGTCTGGAAAGATAAAATCAATCGATGGAGCATCTTTTATTTCCATCGAAAAAAAACTTTACGAATATGAGTCAGCCGATGCCGGGAGAAAAATATTGGGGAAAACGTATGTCATATTAAATGTAAAAGAAGATAAAGTGATCATATAGCGTTAAATCTGAAAGATAAGCAACCACATGAATTTTATTGACACACAAGGACGATCAGGATCAAAAGTCGTATTAATAGCCTTATTCATAGAGCTTTTTGTTTTAACGGTATTTCTGATATTGACCTGGGATTCTATTGTTTCACTTTTTCATGGAGCTGTAGGGCAAGGTTTTAGCGAAATGAAAAATACTTTATGGTTTATAAATATTGTTTTGATTTCAACATCAATAATTTATTTTTTTCATAAACCGTTTCGTAATACGACCACGATACTTTTTGGAATTCTCAATATCAATTGGATGGCATTTAGCCTTTTTTTGATGTATCCATCCTAGTCCACCACATCCAACCGGTACCCAACACCATGGATGTTGCTGATTTTTAAAGAAGGATCGCCAATCAAATATTTTCTTAATTTAGAAATGAATACATCCATGGATCTGGCCACAAAAAAGCCTTCATCTTCCCAAATGGCTTTCATGATCACATCGCGCTCTACAACCTGGTTTTTATTCATGACAAGCATACGGAGTAGTTGGGCTTCTTTATTAGTCAAAGGGGTTGATTTTCCATGAATCGTAAGCATTTGATTGCTATAGTCAAAGCTTGATTTTCCCATGGAAAAATGATGCTTTTGATCTGCTAAGGTTGGTCTATCGTAGACCCGTTTAAGCACCGCTTCCACGCGCAGCAGAAATTCTTCCAAACTAAAAGGCTTGGTGATATAGTCATCTCCTCCCAATTTGAATCCTTTGATTCGATCTTCTTTTTGATTTTTTGCTGTCAGGAAAATAATTGGAATTTTTTGATTGTATCGACGTAAATCCTGAGCAAGAGAAAAGCCATCTTTTAGCGGTAGCATCACATCCAAAATGCAGAGATGATAGTTATCATTGTGAAAAGCCGTCAATCCTTTTTCGCCATCACGGCTAAGCCGGACATTGTAGCCAGCCATCTCGAGGTTGTCTTTCAGCATAAAACCGAGATGTTCGTCATCTTCTACAAGTAATAGGTTGTATTTGACAGGCATTTATCGGAAAGGGAGAAAAATGTCAAATTGCGAACCGTGATCTATTTCACTTTTCAGTGAAATTTTTCCATGGTGTGCTTCGATGATGGTTTTCACATAATTCAATCCAAGCCCAAACCCTTTTACATTGTGAACATCGCCTGACGGTACCCGGAAAAATTTGTCAAATACGTAGTGCTGAAAATCATCTTTGATGCCAATGCCTGCATCTTTTATGGAGATCCATAATCCTTCCTTCTCATTCCGCGTTGATATACTGATTTCAGGGCGGTCTTTGGAATACTTTTCAGCATTGTCCAGCACATTGTAAACGGTGTTGGTTAGGTGAAACTCATCGGCGAGTATTTCAGGATTTGTTGCCTTCAGTTCGACGTTTAAAATGCCCGTTTTCTCATGAATGCGCATGCCGACATTTTCAACCAGTTTATGAATAAGTTCATGGATATTGATAATTTTTAAATCAAGTCGGAGTTCGTTTTTGTCAATTGTTCCCATTTGCAAAACGCGCTCTACCTGGGCTTTTAATCGTTGGTTTTCGCTATGTATTATGTGGAAATACTGATTTTGTTTTTCTTTTTCCACTCTATTGTTTTTAAGTACTTCGCTGGCTAATTCGATATTGGCAATCGGGGTTTTAAATTCGTGGGTGAGGTTATTGATAAAATCTTCTTTGATCTCGGCTAATCTTCGTTCCTTGAGTAATGTAAGTATGGAATAAATGAAAAATGCCAGCATGAGCAAAAGCACAACTGTGGAAAATATCCAGATTTTCAGTTCTCCTGCGATGATCGAAAACTTGGTGGGGAAATAAATAGCAAAATTACTCTTTTCGGCATTAGCCTGATGAATGGGATCATTAGCATGATCAATTTGCCATTGAATCGTTGCAGGTATGTATGCTCCATAAACTAAGGTGTCATCTGTAGCCTTATAGATTCCCAGTTCGTAATCGGCCTTTAGGCTGCGAATACCTAATTCTTTTTTCAGCAAGCTATCAAGCAGCTCAGGATTGATCGCTACGTTGAGTTCTGCAAAAAAGAAGTTTGATGAAAGTTGTTGGATATGGGTTTCCGAATGAAGGACGTCTGGACTTTCGGCAACGATGGAATCCGCGATATTTTTCAGAGCAATTTGGACGGTATGGTTAAACTGCCTGTCTTCAATATCAAAAGCACGTTTTAGCCAGAAGCCCTGTACCAGGAGTAATCCCATCATGACAATGGATCCGAATAGAATAACGCGGCGCAAATTTTTTCTACCCATAAAACAAATATAATCACTTAGTCCCCTGAGCAGTAATTTTTTAACATTTCATTAACATTTATTTTTGAAAATAGAGGCAAGAGAAAAATAGAATTGGATTCGTTTCCATTATACAGGAAAGGAAAGAACATCCAAAAAAGGCTATTTGGATGTTCTTTCAAATTCAATTATAGTTTGTATGGATTTCTGTATTCATAAGAATTCAATCTGTGATTGGTGGCTTCTGGATCGTTTACAAATTTCCAGGTTGCCGGATTCCATTTAACAGGTCGTTGAAGTTCCGTAGCTATATTTCCAAGACAACATGTGATTGCGGTACTACTACCTACCTGGATCGGGGCGATAGGATCTTCCCTGGACCGGACACAATCCACAAAATTCTGCATATGCGGTGAGCTGATTTCAAAGCTACCTCTACCGCTATCCCGGCTTTTTTGCATGCGCTCATACATTGCTCTTCGTTCTTCCTGGGTCATTTGTTTTGGCCTATTTCCTGCCAGTTTTTCCGGCACCAGTTCAGCTTTTGAGCATCCCAGGTATCCCCGGCCTACTTCTATCCATCCATCAGTACCAATAAATTTGATGCCCTGTGCTCCGGGGAAATCTTCCACATAAGGTTGCTCGGTCATCACTACGCCATTGAGGTATTTAAAGGTGAGATATTCCTGGCCATTGTATCCTTTTGGAATAATCTCAGATGGTCCTGATCCATCCATACCTATGGCAGCTTGCGAGATATCAAACATATGAGCACCCCAGTCAGCAGTGAAGCCATTACCTGTTTCACGATACCAACGCCAGGCACCCCAAAGTTTTTCCCGTTCTTCCGGATCCAGAGAAATTGGAGGGCAAAGATCTGAGTTGTAGTGAATATTACCATCATTGAGTGGCCCTAACCAAAGGTTCCAGTTCAGGTTACCAGGGATGGGCATTTCAGGCAAATCCAATGGTTTTGGAGGATCACCAACTTTAGCATAAATTTTTTCTATATGGCCAATGGCACCCGTTTGTACCAGTTCTATGGCTTTCTGAAATTCACCACTAGATCGTTGCTGGCTACCCACCTGTACTACGCGCTTTGTATGCTTTGCCACTTCCACCATTTTTAGTGATTCTTGAATGGTAAATGAAAGTGGTTTCTGAACATAAACATCCTTTCCTGACTGGCAGGCATGAATCGTCGTTAGCGCATGCCAATGATCCGGTGTTGCAACTTCAATAGCATCAATATCTGTGCGTTCAAGTAATTGCTCATACTGTTCGTACGTATCACAACGGGGAGCCATGCCTTTTGAGGTTTGCCAGGTTTCAACGCGTTTTTTAAATCGCATCTGTTTCATGCTATCGACATCACAGCAGGCAGCAACCTGAACTCCGGGGACACTTGAAAAACCACCAAAATCGTTTAATCCTTGCTGGCCGCATCCAATAACACCAAGTACAACACGGTCGCTAGGAGCTATACGAACACCATTGATAGTGAAACTGGGTAGAATAGTAAAACTTGATATTCCTAAGGCTGATAAGCCCATAAATTTTCGTCGGCTTAGTGCCTTGTCTTTCTTTTTCTTCATTGGGATTAAGGATTTAAAATTTCTAAAAAATATATATTCGTATTAAGAATGGTATTTCAATAAAGAATCAATTTAATAAATTAAATGGTTTTTATTCGAAATAAAAATCCTCCAATAGCTTTGATAGGGTCGACCATTGAGGGTCAGCCCGTTTCTAAATTAAATTCTTAATTTATTTTACGGTTGATGGATTCTAAATCAATAAAAGTCTTCCTGTCCCACTAAATTTTTTTAACATCTCCTTAACACTTTTTTACATCAATTTAACCCATGGAGATGTTGGACATTGTAATCTTGAGTTTTTGGAATTCAAGCTAAAATTAATTGCAAAGGTCATTCTGAATTTGTTACTGGATCAGCCTGCATTCCGAGATAAACTCAAATAATTACAGAAATGATTTTTAACATTAAACAAAACAGAATCTTCCTTCTGTCAACGATCACACTGGTTGCAGTAGGTTTTATAGCCATGAAAGCTGAAAATGCCGTTTATGGGCAACTCGCTTTAACGGTTGCGCCCATCCTGATACTCTCAGGTTATTCACTGGGAATACTTTCTATTTTCCATGGAAAAGTTTCGATCCTAAGTTTGAGAAATCAACTGCCATTTCTCGTTGGTGGTTGGGCAACATTTTTTATTTCCTTATCCGTTTACATGATCACTTTGGAAGAAACATACAGCCTTTGGGACTGCGCTGAATTTATAGCCTGTGCGTATAAACTTCAGGTGCCGCATGCTCCTGGAGCACCGCTTTTTCTTATGATCGGGAGAGTGTTTTCACTATTCGCTTTTAGTGATAATCTCAAAGTAGCCTATTGTATAAATGTTGTTTCTGCCCTGAGTAGCGCTTCCGCAGTGATGTTTACATTTTGGATTGTCGTGATGCTTGGGAAAAGAATAGAAGCTAATACATCAAAATTTTCATTGATTATATCTGGGATTGCAGGAGCATTTGTTATCGCTTTTGCCGATTCGTTTTGGTATTCGGCTGTGGAAGCGGAGACCTATGCCATGGCAACTATGTTTCTGGCAATATGCTTTTGGGCGATCTTAAAATGGGATCAGGAAAAAGATCCGTTTAAAAGTGATAAATGGTTGATTTTTATCTTCTATACCCTTGGGCTATCCATTGGAGTTCATCCGATGAGCTTACTTGTTTTGCCCGCAATTGCATTGATCATCGTCTTCCATTTTCATGGGTTTTCATGGAAAAATCTTCTATTGGGCTCGGCGGCAGGCAGTCTTTCTATTTTGTTTCTGAATCAGGTGGTATTGTTTGGCTTACCCGATGGAATGAAATATGCTGATATCTTTTTTGTAAATGTGATTGGATTGCCTTTTTATTCCGGGGGTGTGACATTTCTATTCGGACTTATTGCTCTTGGTTATAATGTTTATACATGGAGTAAGAAAAAGCACCAAAAAATTATCAACATTTCTATGGTTGGAATGATGTATTTTTTAATCGGGTATTCCTCTTATTTCATGATCATAATACGATCGCAGGCCAATCCATCGATTGATGAAAATAATCCGGAAAATATCATTTCACTGGCTTCTTATCTCAAAAGGGAGTCTTATGGAACACGACCATTTTTGTATGGGCCGACTTTCAGCGCAAAAGTAAAATCCTATAAGCAAGGGAGCAGTGTATTTGCGATGGGTAAGTATGCCTATGAAATAGTGGATCACGAAACAGAATATGAATATGAAAAAGGAGATAAAACGATATTCCCCAGAATGTACAGCAACCAGCAAAGCCATATAAATACCTATCGTGAATGGACCGGATTGAAGGAAGGTGCGAAACCAACATTTATGGATAATTTGGCATTTTTATTCAATTACCAGCTAGGTCATATGTATTTGCGATACCTGATGTTTAATTTTTCGGGACGGGAAAGTGACGTACAGCATGCCGCATGGCTCAATCCTTTGGATGCATTCAAAAAGGTTCCTGATGTTTTAAATGACAATAAGGCTCGGAATAATTTTTTGCTATTGCCTT
This sequence comes from Cytophagales bacterium, assembly GCA_024643455.1. Taxonomy (GTDB): domain Bacteria; phylum Bacteroidota; class Bacteroidia; order Cytophagales; family Cyclobacteriaceae; genus JAAUQL01. The sequence continues at coordinate 704 of JAHEMV010000050.1, read as the reverse complement.
TTCTGCTCGGTATCACCGGTACGGTTTTTCAATATAAAAATGACCAATCAGGATTCTGGGTGGTTATGGCTTTTTTTCTCTTTCTCGGATTGATTCTGGTTTTTTATCTGAATTCCACACCCAACGAACCACGGGAACGCGATTATATTTATGTGGGATCGTATGTGGCCTTTGCTATTTGGTGCGGGATTGGTGCAATGGGTATTTGTCGCTTTTTTGAAGAGAAAAACACTAAATATCCATGGATACGGTATAGTGGTGCATTTGTTTTTTTTATTCCATATCTGATGCTTACTGTAGGCTTTGATGACCACAACCGATCAGGAAGGACTTTACAAGTAGATCATGCCAGGAACACGCTTGAAAGTTGTGTACCAAATGCCATTCTGTTTACGGGCGGTGACAATGATACCTTTCCATTGTGGTATGTACAAGAAGTGGAAGGATTTCGCATAGATGTGCGTGTGGTCGTATTGAGCTATTTCAATGTATCCTGGTTTATAGACCAAATGAGAAGGAAAGTTTATAAGTCCGATGCATTACCAATTTCGCTGGAATCGCGGCAATATCAACAAGGGGGTCTTAATGATATTTTACCTTTTGCCGAAAACCCAAATATAAGGGGAGCAATTAACCTGAACCGATTTCTGGGGTTGGCACGAACAGACAATAGAGCTATCCAGGTATCCATGTCTGGAAACACA
>JAHEMV010000473.1 GCA_024643455.1 Cytophagales bacterium | reverse complement strand
TGAAACGATCAGAATAATGGCAGGAGAAAATGGATCGATACAGGGACCATGCGAAGCAAAATGGGGATACACCACCTTATCCGTCGCAGATTGGAATAGTGATGGATTAAAAGACATAATTGCCAACTCAATCTGGGGGAAAGTGGTCTGGTTTGAAAATGTAGGTACCAAAGGGAATCCCGAATTAGCGAAAGAGAAACCTGTTCAAATTGCCTGGGAAAATGAAACTCCTAAGCCAGAATGGAACTGGTGGTCTCCGGAAAATAACACGCTGGCAACCCAATGGCGTACCACTCCAACCGCTATCGATTGGAACAAAGATGGATTGATGGACCTGGTTATGCTCGATCACGAAGGATACCTAAGTTTTTTTGAGCGACAAAAAACCAATGAGGGACTTATCCTCAAACCCGGAAAACGGATTTTTCAATCGGATCCAGGGGCATATGATCGAAGAAATGTTGCTGTGGATAGTGTAAAAGGAAATCTCAGATTAAATGACGCCAAGTACGGTTCCAGTGGCAGAAGGAAACTGGCTTTCGGAGATTGGGACAGTGATGGCGACCTCGATTTGGCGATCAACAGTAATAATGTTGCGTTATTTGATAATATTGGAACCGAAGATGGAATGGACAATTTTCAATTCAAAGGAGATCTGTCCAAGCAAAAGCTTGCCGGACATACGACAAGTCCCACCTTTGTTGATTGGGACAAAAATGGAAAACCGGACCTCCTGCTGGGTGCCGAAGATGGTCATTTTTATTACCTTAAAAATGAGTGATGATTTAACAAAATCGATTTAAAACCAATTTCAAAATATCAATAATGATGCGTTCACATTTAAATGATAACACTATAAACTGGCTTCAGTTCAAATTAATTAACTGAAGTCAAACTGATTCTTTTTGGCAAAAATTAGATGCTATCGATTAACTTATTAAAACCCTTACAATGAAAATTTTGTATTTTTTGATCCTTTCTTTATTCATTTCAGTTAGCTCCTTAGGACAAATTACTGAAGCTACGGATTCTGTAAATTATAACGTACACACTTTTTTTTATAGTTGGTTTGGAAATCCGGAAACTGATGGAAAATATAATAACTGGAATCACCAAATTATACCTCATTGGGTAGACTCGACATGGAATAATGCAGGTAACTATCCCGGCGGCGAAGATATTGGTGCAAACTTTTATCCACAGTTGGGTAGCTATAGCTCAAATGATCCGGAAATAATCGCAATACACCTGAAACAAATAAGAGATGCCGGTATTGGTGTAATCGCTTTTAGCTGGTGGGGTAAAGATTCTTTCTCAAACAAATCTGTACGAACTTATTTAGAAATGGCCAACAAGTACGGACTAAAAATAGCATTTCACATAGAACCTATTTACAAGACAGTTGGAGAATTTAAAGCCCACCTTGAATATATAACTGCTAATTACACGGATCATCCGGCCTTTTATAAACTCAACGGTAAGCCATTTTATTATTTATATAATTCTTATAAGTTAAATTATCGCGATTGGCAAACTATGCTGAATCCTGATAGTGTTTCTACTATACGAAATACACCTGTTGATGGTGTATTCATAAGTCTGTGGACCCTTAGGCTTGATGGAGAATTTACAGTAAAATCAGGATTCGATGGATTTTATACCTATTTTGGCACTGATGGTTTTGTCTATGGATCCACAACTTCTAACTGGCAGCATATGTCTGAATTTGCAAAAGAAAATAATTTGATTTTTGTTCCGTGTGTTGCACCAGGTTATATGGACACCAGGATCAGGCCGTGGAATGAAAAAAACAGTAGAAGTAGAGACCATGGCCAATATTATGAAAAGATGTTTATGCATGCAGTCAATGTTCATCCTCAATTTATCGGCATAACATCATTTAATGAATGGCATGAAGGCACTCAGATTGAGCCGGCAATACCAAAAAAATTATCCTCATACACCTATGAAGATTATGGAGAGGATGCTGACCCATCTTTTTATATTAAAAAAACAAGAGAATTAATTAGTGAATATGAAAAAAGTGAAAAATCTTTAATGAGGGAGTAAAATTGGTATTTAACCTTTACCAATTAAGGTATCCTTAATTGCGTACAAGAATAAAACAGTTAAACTAAAAAACTACACCTAGTAATTTCGTTGAAATAAAAAACAATGAAAAATTTAATAAAAAACACGTTTCTCATCCTTGTCTTTTCGTTTTCCCTATTTTCTTGCTCATCGGAAAAAAAACGAGAAATTGCTTACCAACAATATGAAATCCCCCATTTAAAAACGCAAAGCAATGCCATTCAACTGATTGTTAAAGATAAGCCCTTTATCATTCTAGGAGGTGAATTGGGAAATTCATCTTTCACCAGTATAGAATATATGGCATCGATATGGCCGAAACTAAAAGTGATGAACTTAAATACGGTATTGGCACCGGTATATTGGGAGTTGATCGAACCCGAAGAAGGTGTATTTGATTTCGAATTATTGGACGAATTAATTGCTGAAGCGCGAAACCATGATTTAAAACTAGTTCTGCTGTGGTTTGCCTCCTGGAAAAATAGCATGTCAAGCCATGCACCGGCTTGGGTCAAACTCGATCAGGAGCGCTTTCCCAGGGCGAAAGATGATAAAGGAAATAGCCAGGAACTATTGACTCCATTTAGTGATACCAATATGCATGCTGACTTAAATGCGTTCAAGGCGCTCATGGCCCACATAAAAGCACTAAATGAAACTGAGCAAACCGTAATTATGATGCAGCCTGAAAATGAAATTGGAATGCTGCCAACTGCCCGGGACTATCATCCACTGGCCAATTCGAAATTTCAAGAAAATGTTCCCCTTGAGTTGATCAACTATTTAAAAACCAACAAGGAAATCTTAGTCCCCGAGTTTAAAAAAATCTGGGAAGAACATGGATATAAGACTACCGGAACGTGGGAGGAAGTATTTGGGGTTGGTACACATACCGACGAAATTTTTATGGCCTGGTATTTTTCAAAATATACAAATTCAATTATTGAGGCCGGCAAAGAAATTTATCCCTTACCCATGTATGTAAATGCAGCATTAAACAGGCCAGGGTGGAAACCGGGTCAGTATCCAAGTGCAGGGCCTCTCCCCCACCTGATGGATGTTTGGAAAGCGGCAGGTAAATCAATAGATTTTTTATCACCTGATTTTTACAACCCGGATTTCAAGCATTGGAATGATCTATACACTCGACAAAACAACCCCCTTTTTATACCAGAACATCGATTTGATTCCACAATAGCAGCAAAAGCTGCCTTTGCAATAGGGCATTATGAAGCGCTCGGTTTTGCACCTTTTTCCATTGAATCAACCGACGAACCTGAAAAGGAGCGCATTGGAAAAATGTATGATTTAATTAACCAAATAAGCCCAATCATTACTGCCAACCAGGGGCAAGAAAAAATAGATGGAGTATTGCTTGATAAGGAAAATCCGGAATCCATTCTAATTTTCGGAGACTATGAATTCACTGTAAAACACAGCCATACGTTGGGTTGGGAAGCCAATGCCAAAAATGACATTTGGGAACCTGCCGGAGCGATTATTATCCAAACTGGTGACATGGAATTTTTAATAGCTGGCACAGGAATCGCAGCCACTTTCAAGAATCTGAAAGACCCGGCTTTACACGTAGGTATCTTAAAAAATGAAGAAGGGCGTTTTGAAAATAATGAATGGAAAATCATTCGGCATTTGAATGGAGATCAAACGCACCAGGGAAGACATATTCGAATTTTCCTTGGAGAATACGCTATTCAAAAGCTGAAATTATATGATTATAAATAGTACTGGACTTAATTTGTTCTTAGTGGCGAGAACCTAGATATGATTTTATCATGATCAAAAACTTATAAATTGCCAGTGCAAAATCTTATCGAACGATAATCTTATTGTTAGCCACTTCTTGCCGAATTGAATTGGATCAGCCTATAAAATCAAAAAACAAAAATGGAAATTTGAGTTCTTTTATTCAAGAAACGTCATTAAACAATATATTTAATGACGTTTCCGTGTTTAACATTTCATTTCAATTTTCGTCTCGACTATCATGTGAAGTGATTAAATCGTTGCGCAGGCCTGGCTGCCACAGGCAGCCGTGCGTGTTGGGTCCGTTTTAATCTCCCGAAGTACCAGACCGGAACCGCGTTTGATATTTTCTATAAAACCCTATGAATGCTCGCCATTGTTGTGTGCTTTTATCTTTTCTAACATTAATA
>JAHEMV010000472.1 GCA_024643455.1 Cytophagales bacterium | reverse complement strand
ATAGTCAATAATAATGAGCTCAACGCCATGCTGAGCGACAAGTTTCCTGGCTTTAGCCCGTAACTCTAAAATTGTAAGTGCTGGAGTATCATCAATAAAAATGGGCGCTTCAGAAAGTTTTGCTGTTTTATGAACAAGTTGCTCCCATTCATATTCTTCCAGATTTCCTTTCTTAATTTTGTCACTTTCCAGTTCTGCCTCAGCAGAAATAAGCCTATTTACGAGTTGAATGCTAGACATTTCCAAAGAAAAAATGGCAACTGGCTTCTTAAAATCAACAGCGGCATTTCGCATAGCGGAAACAACGAAAGCAGTCTTACCCATACCAGGTCTAGCTGCGATAATCACCATATCCGATTTTTGCCACCCTGAAGTCACACGATCCAAGGCGGTAAATCCGGTAGGAATACCCGTAAGCCCATCTCCCTGGAGCTTTTTAATTTCCAATTCTTTCATCGCCTCATGCATGATGGAGGCCATGTTTGCATAATTTTTCCTGATATTTATTTCTGAAACTTCAAAAAGCGACTGTTCCGTTTTATCCAATAATGAAAAAACATCAACGGTATCTTCATAAGCTTCCTGATGAATCTCAGAGGCTATCCTTATCAACTCCCGCTTGATCGCCTTTTCGATAATGATCCTTGCATGATATTCAATGTGTGCTGCTGAATTTACTTTCGAGGTAAGTTCAGTGATGTAGTACGCGCCACCCACAAATTCCAACTTCCCCTTTTTGCGTAGGTGATTGGTAACTGTAAGTAGGTCAACAGGCTCAGAATTATTAAAAAGATCAACGATCGAAGCAAAAATTTCTTTATGGTTATCCTTATAAAAAGTATCGGGTTTTAAAATATCAATAACATTGGTCAACGCATCCTTCTCCAACATCAACGCACCTAGAACAGCCTCTTCCAGATCAACTGCCTGTGGTGGCAGTTTTCCCAGACTTAAGCCTAAATCTTTACTTACAAATGTTCTTGATTTAGAACCTAAGCGAACAGACTGAATATTTCCCGATTCCATAAATAAAAATTACAATTTTACTTTTCAAAAAATGCATCTTACAAACATAGACCAATTGCCATGGTTCTAAAAAGAAATTCTAATATAGTTACCCTTTAACTTTTCAACAGGTATTATGAGCTATCCACATGGTTAATCCACAATACCCCATTAATTATTCCTTAAGCATGTCAAAGGAGTATTGAATTATGTTTGTCACCATTTCAAATTATTCTATCTTTGAAACGATAATTATCTGATAAATGACATCAAAAAAGAATGAAAAAGTACACTTTATCGCTATTGGCGGAAGTGTAATGCATAGCCTGGCCATTGCCTTGAAAATGAAAGGCCTTGATGTGACTGGTTCCGACGACAATGTATATGATCCTTCCAAACAGCGACTTGAAGAGCACGGACTTTTGCCTAAAACTTATGGATGGGATGATTCACGCATCACTAAAGACCTTGATGCTGTGATACTGGGAATGCATGCCAAAGAAGATAATCCTGAGCTGATCAAAACTCGGGAACTTGGCATTCCGATCTATTCTTTTCCCGAATATATCCGCAAGCAATCTGACGACAAGCAACGTATTGTAATTGCTGGAAGTCATGGGAAAACGACAATAACTGCAATGATCATGCATGTGCTCAACTATGCCAAACGAGACTTTGATTTTGTAGTTGGCGCATATTTGGATGGGTTTTCAAATATTGTAAAACTATCAGACGCACCGATAATCATTATCGAAGGAGATGAATATTTTTCCTCAGCGTTGGATAAAACTCCAAAATTTCTCAATTACGAACATCATTTGGGATTGATCAGTGGCATATCCTGGGATCACATCAACGCTTTTAAGACAGTAGATGATTATGTTAAGCAATTTGAAATTTTTGCTGATGCCACACCAAAAAGTGGCACCCTGATTTTTTGTGAAGAAGATGACATGGCTATGGTTATTGCCAGCAATCAGCGGACCGATGTAGTGCAACTTCATTATGCGATTCATCCATATGTAATTAAAAATGAAATAACCTACCTGAAAACCTCCAACGGACTGGTGCCGGTAAAGGTATTTGGTCAGCACAATATGCTCAACTTAAATGGTGCACGCAGGCTTCTGAGCAGAATAGGTGTTACTGATGAAATTTTCTATGAAGCAATAAGCTCTTTTGAAGGTGCTTCAAAACGACTTCAATTAGTGAAAGAAAATAAAAACACAGCTGTCTTTTTAGACTTTGCTCACGCCCCTTCCAAAGTAGAGGCTACCACCTCTGCCATTAAGGAGCGATATGCACAAAGGCAACTTGTTGCATGCCTGGAATTGCATACGTTTAGCAGTCTCAATAAAAATTTTATCACAAATTATCAGGATACGCTACAAGAAGCAGATGAGGCTTGTATTTACTATAATCCCCATAACAATAAACAAAGTGCAGAAAGTAAAATTGAGATGAAGGATGTAGAAAATGCTTTCAATTTCAATGGGCTGAAAGTATTTACTGAAATCGAAAATCTTGAACAATTCCTAATAAAAAGAAACTGGAAAGACACCAATCTTCTGATGATGAGTTCAGGAAATTTCGGTAATATGGATCTAAAATCAATTGCTGAAAAGATTGTAGCTTCCACAAACTAACACTTAATGATACTTAAACTTAAAAACCCTTTAGCATTTTTTGATCTTGAAACTACCGGAATCAATATCGCACATGATCGAATTGTTGAAATTTCAATTTTAAAGATTTTACCAACTGGTGAGGAAGAAAAATTAACCAGTCTAATAAATCCGGGTATCCCCATTCCACTGGAGAGCAGTCTGATTCATGGAATTTATGATGATAAGGTTAAGGATGCACCGCACTTTAATGATATTGCAAAATCATTATTGAAGTTTCTTGAAGGGTGCGATCTGGCTGGATTCAATATATTAAAGTTTGATGTCCCTGTGCTCGTCGAAGAATTTTTAAGAACCGGGATAAACTTTGATATTACCAAAAAGAAAATGATTGATGCGCAAAAGATCTTTCACCTAATGGAAAAGAGAAATCTTGCAGCAGCATACAAATTTTACTGTGGTGAAATTCTTGAAAATGCGCACAGTGCCGAAGCGGATACGAAAGCAACATATGAAATTTTTAAGAAGCAAATAGAACTCTACGATGGCCAGGAAGTAGAAGATATGCAAGGAAACAAATTGGGTATCATTAAAAATGATATGGAAGCGGTACACAATATTACTTTGCAAAAAATGGTCGATCTGGCTGGAAGGATGGTATATAATGAAGAAGGTGACGAGGTCTTTAATTTCGGGAAACACAAAGGGAAAAAGATCACTGAGGTATTAGAAAAAGAACCGATGTACTACGATTGGATTCAGAAAAATGATTTTCCGCTGGATACAAAAAGGAAACTAACCGAAATCAAACTCAGACAATTCAACAAAAAATAAATGCTTTGTCTGATCTTTTTTAACACGTTTAACCCTTAACTATTTTCAATTATATATTATGGCCAAAACGATCATTGTATCCAACAGACTTCCGGTAAAAATCATTCATGAAGATGATACTTTTTACTATGTGCCAAGTGAAGGCGGTTTGGCTACTGGATTAAGCTCAATTTATAAAGAAGGTGACAATCTCTGGATCGGATGGCCTGGGCAGAACATCAAAAAATTAGAAGAGAAAAAACAAATTACTAAAGATTTGAAAGAGGAAAACATGATTCCTGTTTTTCTCTCTAAAAAATTGATTGAAGATTTTTATGAAGGATTTAGCAACGATACCATTTGGCCAATTTTTCACTATTTCCTCCAGTTTGCCAATTTTGATCAGAACCTTTATGATGCTTATGTAGAAGCAAACAAATTATTTTGCGATGCCATTATCAAAGTAGCTGAAGATGGTGATACCATTTGGATTCATGACTATCAGTTACTGCTATTACCGAGAATGGTAAGAAAAATATTGCCCAATGCAGGAATTGGTTTTTTCCAGCATATCCCCTTTCCTTCTTATGAAGTATTTAGAATGATGCCCTGGAGAAAAAGGATATTGCGTGGTATGCTGGGTGCAGACCTCATTGGTTTTCATACTTATGATGATATGAGGCATTTTTTGTCATCCGTGAGCAGATTGGTGGGTATTCCAAACTCAAGAGGTAGGATTGAAATAGGGAATCGAATAATAGAAGTGGATTCCTTTCCCATGGGAATTGACTACAACAAATACGCGATGGCAGCGGCTTCACCAAAAACAA
>JAHEMV010000049.1 GCA_024643455.1 Cytophagales bacterium | reverse complement strand
CTGAAAGACCTATAATTAATATAATACATGCAGTTAAAAAATATGAGTTAAATACCTTCCATTCATTTGCAGCAGACCGTTCCCTTTAGGTTAATTATAAATAAGAAAATTGTATAATTCATTTTGTAAATTGGATTTTACGAACAATATTTCGCTATAAATCCTTACATGTAATTATATCAATTTTCCAGTTTTTGTAACCACTTTTCAACATCCTATAAATGTCCAAAACTTACATTGGTTATTTATATTTATTATCTCATTTATAATTATTTTTTTTGAAAATCGACGCGAAATGTAGCTAATCAACTCTTATTCTATAGAAAATTTACAACAGAAATAAAGAGTAGTGATCCTTCATTATATAATAAAGGATTATAAAAATTACCTTTTCGGGCTTTTCCAAAAAGCTGATCAGTAATAAATTTTATTCACCTAAAATGATTTTTTGAATTAAAAATATTGGGGCTGCGGACACATTCTGTTATGTCTTGGTGCTGAAAAATTGATTCTGTATTGAAGCATCAATTCGTGAGAACCATTTGTATAGGTAGTTAGTTTTGAAGTAATATAATCATATGCGTAACTAAATTTCAAGTATTTATTAAGCTGAAGGCCTAAAATGCCAATTATGGCATCACCTTGGCGATAGCTCACGCCTATATCGATAATTTCATCATAATATAGGTTTGCATTCAAATCAACGGCAAGAGGCATGTTATCTTCTATCCGCAAAAGAAAAGATGGTTTAAATTTTAATTTTTCTGTTAAGTCAATCACTTTTCCAGCTGTTAAATAATAATTTCGTGAGTGCTTGACATCTCTGAAAAAGTTCTCAGTTTGTATTTTTTTACCTGTTAAGATATAGGGTACGGAAAAACCAAGATAAAAATCTTCAGTGTAATAAAAGACTCCTGTTCCAAAATTTGGAAAATAATTTATTTCACTTCCTGCAAACACGGGATCGTTTTGATCAAGAATTGTCAATTTTGTCCAATCTGATCTTAAAATATCAACGCCTCCCTGCAGGCCCATTGAAAATTTTGCTCCGTTTCGCATTTTAATATAATAGGCATAACTACCATAAATAGAAAGATTATTATGTACGCCAATTTTATCTTCGCTTATCAGAAAACCTGTTCCTATGCTACGATCCTTATAGCCGGTTTGTCCAGTAAAAGTTGTTAATTTTGGAGCTCCTGGCACGTTAGTCCACTGATCTCTATACATAGCTGCAAAAGAAGTGTAATCATGTCTTCCAGCATAAGCAGGATTTAGTAACAAGCCACTAAACATGTATTGAGAAATTACTGGTTTTTGCTGGCTGTATGTTGCCTCAGCTAATATAAAAACAAGTAATAAGGGCAGAAGGTATTTTCGTAATTTCATTATCTGTTTAGTTCTAAATAACCAACTTTTGCTTTAGATCCATCATTTTTATTTACAACATAGAAATAAGTGCCTATTGGTAAATCCTTTCCTGTCACACTTGTTCCTCTGTTACTTATTCCATCAAAACGTTTTGCAGGATCAGTCATGTCATAGAAATTTTGTTCATATACCAACATCCCGGCTCTATTAAAAATTTTCACATTATTTTCTGGGAAATACTCCAGACATATAATCTGAAAATAGTCATTCATTCCATCATTATTAGCAGAAACACCATTATATATTATTACATCTTCTTTTACCTCAGTTTCTGCACTGGTTGTACATCCATCTGTACCTTCCACAACTACTGTATATTTCCCAGCTGGTATATAAACAAGTTCTTTCAGGTTTTCTTCAAATCCATTTTCTCCATACCAGGTCACTTTGAAATCTCTAGTAAGATCAGTAATTACTACATCTGCAGCGCCACTTGGTTCCTGGCAACTTGATGGATTAACAATAATATCAATTTCCGGAAAATAAGTTTCATTTGATACAGCAAATTCTGTCGGTTCTGAAATGCAACCAGAGGTACGATCTTCCGCTGTTACTAAATATGTAGAAGTATCAAGATCATAAATAACGTAGTCCACAAATAGATTAGACAACTCTTCACCACTGTACTTATTGTAATAATTGAAGATATAATCAGTGACATTTCCTGAAATAGAGGCTGTCGCAGATCCGTCAGGTTCAAGACAACTGGTCCTTTCGTTTAATATGTCAACATCAGGAGCTGGAACCAGACTTAAAAGTTTTGTAGGACCAGAAACCATTGTCGTTTTACATTGTGTCACATTATTAGTGACGATCAAGGTGTAATCCATCAACCCTAGATTTGAGGCAATAGGTCCTGTAGTATAAGGCTTGTCATTTAAGAACCATTCAAAAGTGTGACCACCAACACCATTTTTAGTTACAGCTGATAAAACTCCATTTGGTCTTTCAGGATCACAGTTTGTTACAGGCGAAAGTTCGTTGATTACAACCAATGGTTTTTTTGTTGCGTCTTCAACCTTGATAACCACAGGTTCTGAAATACAAGTTGCCAGGTTTTTATCAACGGCAACGACTGTATAAAAGCCAACGGGCCTTCCATCCCAGGTTGCCCCGATATGATCAGGATTATAGGCCGCCTCAGAACCGACATACCAATTATAGTTATATGAATTAATGGTATTTATAACATTTGCACTCGTAATTCCATTAGCAATTTCAATAGGACAGTTCGTATTAGGTGTTTGTGAAGCAATTACAATCGGAGTTTTACTTAAATCTTCGATTGTATATGTTTTATCAGATTGACAGTTATTTGCCAGATTTACTACTAATACGGTATAATTGCCAGATGGTAAACCTGTTATTTGGTTACTTGTTTCTCCTGCTAATATATTTGCAGGATCAGCATTATTTCCTTTATACCAGGAATAACTATAATCAAATGGAGGATTAAGATATGGGTTTGTATTGTCTTCATAGACTTCAACACCAAGAGCTCCATCGGCAAAAATACTTGCATCACAGCTAGTTAAAGAACTATAACTTGTTGCGTCAAATGTTATTATCGGATTAGTTGTAGAATCGATGACAACCACCTTAACAGGGTAAGATTCTAACCACCACCAGTCTTCTCTTGCAATAATATAATAGGCTCCTTCATTTATATTATTATAAATAGTCAGAGCATCATCACCTGGTATTATTGCATCTGGTATATCTCCATTGGAATACGTGTCATGATGCCAGTTGAAAGTATAATCTGATAGATTGTCAAATATTCCTTCCAGAGCTATATCTGTAACTTCAATAGCGCCATTATTAGGAGCACAAATTGTTTTTGGTGAAACCAAAGTGTTAAATGTTGGTTCCAGATATTCAAATGGCAGGTATTTATAATAGCTAGATTCACAACCTGTATTGACATTTTTAGCAACAAAGGTATACAATCCAATATCCAATGAATCAACATTCAATAAAGTCTCATTTAATGAAGTTGAAGTCCCTATCCCCTTATACCAATTTAAGTTATATGTATCGATTGATCCATCTGTTTCGTTGACAGAAGCTTGCAATTCTCCAGTCCAGCTCAAAGGATTTGGATTTAAGGAATATTGTGGAGTTGTGACAACTACCATTGGGACTGGATCTGTGCTAATATCCTTAATAATTACCTGGTAAGGACTTGAATAACATTTTGTTGAATTATCCTGAGTGCGTACAAAATAAGTCCCGGCTGCAATATTACTATATGGCATATCTGAAGCAAAACCAGATTCTGTAGGAATTGGAATGATCTGTTTTTTGTTTTGATTTAGCAGTTGTGCGATCCATGTCAAATGCGGATTTACCACATTTGGCCCACCGTCCACAGCGATATTATTGATTTGGATGGTTCCATCAGGAATACAAATAGTTTGATCCGTTCCCGAAGCGGTAATTGCGATTGCATGACGAGATGATGGAACAAGGTAATCTCTTCTTGTAATACAATTTTGATCAACTCCAACATTATCTGTTACTTCAATTGTGTAAAATCCTGCAGTCAAATCAATAGCTCTATCTGCGTAAGTTCCTCCACCATTATCCGTCAAAGGTGATGTCAATGTTCCTTTAAGATACCAATTAATGGTAAAATTGTTAAATAGATCGTTATCGGATCCACCAAGGACCGTTGGTGATAATACACCAGTAGAGGCACCTCCAGTGCAGGCATAGTCTGGATTACTTAGTGTGGCCGTAACAATTGGTTTTTTGCTTACATCTTTAACAATTACCTGGGTTAACGGACCATAAGAACATGCAGTAGCATTATTTTTAGCCTGAATATAATAACTTCCTGCTGGGATCACAGTTGAATTTCCACTTCCATTGTCAAAATAGCCTGTGACTAAGTTAAACGTTCCATAACTAGACGGGCTAGGATTTAAATTTGATTCCAATAATCTCGCGCTGTAAGAGGCATATGGATTATTTTCTGTATTTGTACTGTTTGTATACGGATCAAATTCAAAGATTGTATTTACTAAAATAGAACCATTTGGCAAACATTGATTTTGATCTGTAACATCAATTTCCTGATTTAATAAATAGACGTTTGTAGTTTGGTGGCTCAGGGTATATGGTTTTGTCGATTTACATCCTTCGTTAGGCCCTAGCTTATCAATTACTTCTATAGTATAAAGTTGACTGGAATTATTTGCAGATAAATTACTGGCAATAGGATTGTTAACGAGGAATGAACCACTGGTTGTACCACGATACCAATTGAAATCATATTCTGCAATATTATTGCTTCCAGAAGCAGTTGCAACCAGTTCTCCATTTGCTAATAATGGATCGCAAGCGTAATCAGGACTATTTAATGTAATTGCGATTAGAGGATTTTGCGAAAGGTTATTTATAATAACTTTTTTAATGTTGGAATAACACTTGGTGATATCATTTTGAGCTTGAACAAAATAACTATCAGGAGATAAGGAATTCCAGGGGATCGCAGTATTATTAGAACTCAGAGAGACTAGATTTTTGTCAAATAATGTAAAATTTACATAATCTCCCGGTAAGGCTCCTATACTTAAAGAATTTTCAGTTATATCCGTAATTTGGATTTGACCGTCGTAAAATGGAGCACAATTTTGATTTGGGCTAGCAGCTGTGACTACATTTATTTTATCTAAAATCTTGGGTAGATTAATGAGTGAATCCCCTACGCAACCTTGTCCTGGAATATTCGCAGTAATCTCTGCAACGAGATTATAGTTGTTTGCAAACATAGTAGCAGGTGTTACAGCTCCTGTCTCTTCAAGAGTTGATCCAATGAACCATTCAAAGTTGAAGTTCCCTAAAGGAATGGCAGGATTGGTATTAAGGACTTCAAGCTTACCAGTTCCATCAGTAGCTCCTGAACAAGACTTGTCCGGAGTGATATCGAAAACAAAAGATGGGAATGAAAAGTTTAGGTCAATTATTACCTGGATAGGGTCACTAAAGCATGTGCCAAAATTTTCTGCTGCAACTATAGTATAAATTCCTGGAGCTAAAGTACTGGCAAACACCACAGGTCCTCCCGCTGGAGCAGCTATTATTTGGGCTAAATTTGTCGCGAGATTATCAGGATCAAATGTCGTTCCTTTATACAGGCGTAAATCATAATCTGGATAACCGTACCCAAGAGGGAAACCTGATAAAGTAACGGATACTCCTCCATTTCCAAAAGGATCGCATCTGTCAGAAGGCGTAACACTAGCTATGTTTATTAAAGGTAAAGAGATGCTTGGTAAAAATACGGATGTGTCTTTTACACAACCAGTTACTCTATCTTCTATAGTTATAAAATAATAATCACTCACAAGGTTTGAAGCACTTGACCAGAAATTATTTGGAGATGTTGAAGAAACAACTGCCCCTTTACTTCCATCGACTCCTAGAAACCAATTAAAAATAAATCCTGCACCTCCTGAAATTGAATCGTTGGTGGGAGTCTCAGCATAAATTTTCAGAATTCCATCATTTCCTAAACAACTAGTTGGCAATTGGATTGCATCCGAAGTGATCATGATTTCTGGTGCGCTCGATAAAGTAGAAGTTATAGGATCAGATTGACAATTGGTGAAGTTATCAACTACATACGCATCCCAATCACCATCTGCAAGGGTTGTAAAATTTACACTATTTGTACCTGCTGTAGTTTGATTATAGGATGCAGATCCATTTAAATAGAATGTATATGTCCTTGGAGTTAGATTAAGTGGTGGTATATTTTCAAATGGAGCCACCTGATATGCCAATTCCCCGTTAGGAGGCATAACACAACTTGTAAGTCCTATATTTGAAATATTTTGAATAACTGGTATGCTTGCTGGTGCATCTTGTATTGTCGCAAATTCTACACTTGTACATCCATTGGCAGCATCGGTAATTCTAACTGCATACGTTCCTGCTGCCAGGTCAAAATGAATTGAGTCATTTGGTACAGTTGTATCAAATGGAATACCGGATGCATTATTTAAAAACCATTCATAGCTGCCAATAGTAAACGTACTTCCTATTGTTCTTGATGCCATTAGTATTCCTACTGGATTTGCCGGATCACAAGAGATGTTATCATTTTCTTGAAGAACAAATGTTGGTGCGACAGAATTATCCAGGATCTCAAAAGTCAATGGATCTGAAGGACAATTGAATTCGTTATATGCGATTACCTGGTAATTTCCAGGAGGTAATGTTTCATCGGTAAGGTCGTAATCCAAAATGGAACTTCCGGTTCCGGAAATTAACAGACTTCCATTATCAAGATTTGACCATTCAAAAGTATAACCTACGGGTATCGGACTACCTCCATTAACTGTGTTAACCACCGCTCCGCTGTTATAAGGTTCAATACAATTTTCAGCTGGATCAGGAGTTACTGCATCGATTATTGGTTTTATATTTATATCAATAATTTGTGAAAGTACCGAATTAGTACATGAAGTTGTAGTGTTTTGAAGTTGTAATTCATACGTACCCGCACTTAAAGTATTAGCAATTTCACCATTTGGCCCTCCAATATTAACAACAGGATTTCCTGTGGTATTGTCATACCAGCCATAAGAATAATTTGTTAAATTATAAGCGGGTGATTCATTAGTCACTGTCACTTCAATACTTCCATTTGGATTTGAAATATCACAAGATGAATTATTTGTCACAACCAAAGTAGGAATTGGAGTAACGGTATTATCATCAACAGTAACAGGAGCTGGGTTTGATGAACATGATGTTGCATCATTTACCACTGTCAATATGTAATCACCTGGTGCAACACCAGTAACCGTGGCAGTTGTGGCAGGTAAATTTAGTCCAGTGGCAACAGATTCCCAGTTAAAGGTATAACCGTCAACTTCAGTTAAGCCACCATCTACAGTTGCAATTAATTGTCCATTTGCAGTTATACCACAATTGGAGGATGGAGACGAACTTACGATTTCCACAGGAAGAACAATGGCGATATTTACCGAGGGATAATATACATTGGTACATTGAGTCGTATTGTTTGTTATTTGCACGGCATAATCTCCGGAATCCAAGCCGGAAATGATTTCTCCATTTATACTTGAGGAAGCAATTGGTGCTCCTGTAAGATCGTTTTCAAACCATGCGAATGTAAAGTCGGTTATTGCCGCAAAACCCATATTGGCCGTAACTTGACCTGACGGATTGTTGGGATCGCATGATGATTGGTTAACAGTAATAAATGTTGCTGCTGGAAGAGCTGTTGCATCATTAATTGTTGCAGGGATTGGGTCAGTAGCACATTTAGTAATAATATTTTTACCCACCACTGTAAAATTTCCAACAGGTAAATTTTGTATGAGTGGGGAATTTGAACTTGAGATTAAACTATCAGTTATTACACCGTTTCCTTTATAGACTTCAAATAAATAATCTGCAGGATTTTCACCAGCAGCAACAGTTACTGTAATTGTTCCATTTGGAGCGTTACAAGAAGTAACATCAGTAGCCAAAGCAGTAATTGCCGGCGGAATAACTATATTTTCAAGGACTAATGTATCTAAAAAAGATGTACAATTTGTTGCGTCTTCAATTACAACTAATCTATAATTTCCAGCTTCCAAACCATCAACTGTTGGTCCGCCTGAATATCCAGGACGCGCTGGTATAATGTCATTAGGACCTTTGTACCAATTAAAAGTATAGCCAGAAATTGTGGGTATCCCTGATACATCAACTGTTCCAGAAAGTTCTCCAGTTGGAGCCAATGGATCACACGAAGTTTGGTTTGATATTATTTGTACATCAAGCAATGGGACAAGTGTAACGTCCTGAATGGTAATTGTTGCAGGATCAGACGGGCATGAAGTCACACTGTCTATAGCCTGAACAGTATATATTCCTACAGGAAACGTATTTATATTGTATCCGGTAAAATCAGGAGGGCCACTGCCAATTGCAGGTCCAGCATACCATTCGAATTGATACCCATTAGTTACACCACCTACGCTTGCTGCACCAATTCCTGAGTCTGGATTTGTACATGAAGTAACATCTGCGATTTTTGTAGCAATCACTGTAGGTATCGTGACAGCATTGGGGACCTCAGCATTTAAGGTTGTATCGCAACCTGTTGCAATTTCAGTAATAACTACTGTATATTCTCTACTTTCCAGGTTTTGGGCAACTGCTCCTGTTCTTTGCAAAAAAGAAGGAATTTTTGGATCTTCCTGGAAATACCAATTAAAAGTATATCCGACCGTAACAGTATCAGTTCCATCATATATTCCTGAGCCAAGAGCTCCATCATAGGGTAATTTACAATTTGTAAACGGAGATAGCTGTTCGATGAAACCACCTTTAAGCTTATATCCGGCACTGTCAACTGTTACCGTAAAAGGGTTTGATGGGCATCCTGTATTATTGTCGATAGCCTGAACTGTATAGTTCCCATGATAAAGAGTGTTATTTATTGTTCCAGTATAAATTATTGGGCCCGTTACAGCATTCCCTTGGTACCAGTTAAAAGTAACATTTGGAGTACCTGCACCTATAGCAGTTACTTTAATATTATCCCAGTAATAATTTTCATCACCTCCGGAATTCTTAGCATGAATTACAATTTTTAAGGTACTTCCATTTAAGTTTTTAATAGATGCCAGATCAGACCCGAAATTATCCTGATGTAATCCATTAGTGAAAGGGATTTCTGCTCCGCCATCCAATTTATAATAAACATTTAAAAAGTCGTCGCTTTCCATATCACCAGCTGCGCTTAAATCAACGTTAACCGAGACATCACTAACTCCTGCTATATTAATGTTTTCAGTTTCAAATATTATTTCACACCCTGTCTGTTTTGCTCTGAACCTTTTATTTTCAACAGCTACAACTCTGCTATTGCTACAATTTCCTGAAGTTGTAAATGACCAGGAAGACGTACCATTATCTACAATTGCACCATCGTTCAAGTCTTCGAATCCTTCATACCAAAGTGTTCCTGAAATCGCAGATCCACTAATTCCTACTTCGGCAACTCCGTTAGCAGGTACAGTAGTAGAACAAACAGTATTGGCAGCAGTAGCATTCACATTAATATCAAAAGGGACACAACCAACATTGATATAGACATGTGCCGTATCACATTTTGCATAGCATTTTGTGGAGTTTACATCACACGTCACATAACCTATAGTGTCAAGTCCTACATAGTTTGTGTTTGGTAAATACCTCATATAATTGATGTCAAGGCTATCAAATATCACAGCCTGCCCATGTTTTGCAGGTTCAATAATGATTGGTACATGAAGTTCGTCCCCATCAGGGTCATTATCGTTGGATTCGACATCTATAATTGCCTGGGTATTCATTGGTATCGAGGCATAGTCGTCTTGAGCAAACGGTTTTAGGTTTTCACCTAAAAGGCAAATGGTTTGTTCATTTATCGACCCACCAGTTGAACCTGTAAATCCGAAACGCATAGTTGGATTTCCTCCAAAAACATTATTGATCATATCATCTGTATGGGTCATGATCATCTGAAGGCCATCGGTATTGGTGGTTCCATTATAGACGTCAGCCCATAATTGAAGATTCTGTGTCCCGTCAGGATTCACTTCCCAACGTATTTGAAAAAGATAACATCGGTCATCTTCAATATTATGATGCGGGCTTCCATCTGGATTATTTGCACTTCCAAAAGCGTATGCGGGTTTTAGTGGCAGGATTCTCCCAGTATTCCCTACGGCATCTGTAATAACCTGTTGTTGCCCATAAATGTCTCCATTATATACAACTGAAGTATGATCCCATCCGTAAAATGGACTCACTACTTGATTAACTCCGTTTGCATCGGATCCGTTTTTTCCATCTGGGACGTCAGTATTGTTCCAGGTGTCCATCTCTACAGCAACAGATTTTTGTATTTTATGATTTTCAGGATCATCTCCTGGTCCATGAGGTCCTGGGATAGTATTTGGGCCAACCCGACTCTGATGCATTGCGTACCCTAATCCACCACCATCATCACCCGTAGCAGCCTGAAGATCCCATGTGCCTGCACCGCCAATAATTACTTGTTTGCTGGGATCCGTGATGGTATCCCGTGGATCCTGGTGCATTACAAATGCAAGCCCGTCCGCTCCATTGCCATCACGATCGCCCATATAAACCACAAAATTGAAAAGTGTATCGCTTGAAAAATCAACTTTATCAGCCCACCATACAGCACCAAACTGATTGTTTGCTTCCCATGTTACTGTAAAACACCTTTCTGAACGCTTTACGGCATCATATTTTGGAATGAACGGATTTTGCCCTTGAACAGGAGCTAAACTGAAAAAGTTAATTATAAAGCATAAAACGATGAATATTAAGCCTTGCCTATTCATTAATATGTAATTCGTCGGTTTCAATGTGTTTCTTTTTGGTTGACTTTACAATCGTGCCTTTATGTATATATAATACAATAAAATATCTAAATAATACCATTTATACGAATCCTTTTGGTATTGTAACCATGCAGGATTACACTTCTTTCAAAGTGATTTTCCGTAATTCTTAATTGTTTAAAAGGATTATTCAATGCTTGAATGTTTACACATAACTTCATATTGTAAGAATATCAATAATCCATTTTTTGTAACCACTAATTTGATTTCTAAACTATTTGAAATCTTACATTGGTGATCAATTAGTGTAATTAATTCAAATTTGATTTACCTCAACAATGTTATGTTGCCGGTATGGACTTCGCTGGATCCGCAGGTCATAATATAATAATATGCACCTTCGGGTAATTCTTTTCCATTTAGGATGCCATCCCAATCATTATTGTATTGGTTTGCATCATAAACATGTTGTCCTCTTCGATTAAATATTTGTATCGGACAGGATTCATATACATCAATATTATTTATCACCCAAATGTCATTAATCCCGTCACCATTTGGTGTAAATGTTTTAGGGGCGTCAATGGCAATTGTAATTTTTTCATCCACGTAGACTGTTACCATTGCTGAATCGCTACAACCATAGGAGTTTGATCCAACAACAGTGTATTCTGTCGTTTCTATTGGAGAGGCTAGTGGGTTGGGAATTGTTGCATCGTCTAAATCAGCGGTTGGTTGCCACGCAAAATAATCAGCACCTTCTGCTCCCAATTGTGCAGAACTACCACTTTCGATTCGTTGACTCCCCGATGTAATTTTTAATGCGACGTTATCTACTAAAACAGCTTCTATTTCATCACTACTAGAACATCCGCTATTTTTTCCTGAGATTACTGAATATATGCCAGCGTCACTTATAGTTATTTTTGGTGTGGTTTCACCGGTATTCCACTCCACTTGGCCGGGACTCGCATTGACTGAAAGTTCAGCAGTAGTTCCATCACACAAATTGAAAATGCCAGCAGGAATTGAATTACCATTCGCTTTAATTTCGAGATTTAAAAAAGCGGCAACTTTTATTGTATAACTATAAATATCACTACAACTTGTGTTGGCATATCCAACCCGTAGCGTGATAATAAAATCACCAGACTTTAGATAAGTATGTGAAGGATTTTTTAAAGTCGAAGTCGTAGCATCACCAAAATCCCATGAAAAAATTGGTGTCTCGGTAAGATCGTAAATAGAAGTATTTTCAAATGTGATCTGCTCATTTAAGCAAGAGCTTGCCACATCATTAAATGATGCAATAGGTTGTTTTACTTGCTTTATAGTTAATGAATTGCTTGTTCCTGAACAGTTGTATGCATTTCGTACTGTAGCCAAATAAGTGCCGGACTGGCTTGTAGTATAGGTGTTGCTCGTTACACCAGAGATCACATTATTATTAAATTTCCATTCATATTGTGAGGATGGAATAAATGGGACGGATAATTGATTTGTTGTTCCTTCACAAAACAATTCGCCTTCAGTTGAGGATATTTCCATAGGTGGAATTGAACTTATTTGTACCAATTCAAAATATGGATCTGAACGGCATCCAGCAGATTCAAGTACTAGAGCATATCTACCTCCATCCTTTATTTGAGCATTATTTACAGTTATTTCATTACCAGATAGTAGAACATCATCTGGAGTTTTCCATATATAATTCACACCCCCGATTAATTCAGCACTCAATTTGAAGGTACTGTTTTCACAGACCACTCCAGGATTGGATATCTGGACTGTTGGAGGCAAATTGTCACCACCATCAGTAACGGCGACTGCAACACTATTGGTTTCACATCCATCTAATTGGGATTTAATCGTTGCCGCATAACTTCCTGGAAGCGTAACGTCCAAATCAAATTTATTTGAAACTACCTGGCTTGTTACTGTATTTATCCAGGTATATTCAACTTTAAGCGCTGGTGTTGTTCTTAAATTTACTGATTTGCCACTACAGATTTGAGAGGGATTTAAAGGCAATACTTCAGAAAGAATGCAATGTGCATTTTTAAAGAAAACTAATTCATTATTATTATCTGTTCTATTTACATAACCCACATCGGGTTTCGCGTCTCCGTTAAAATCAGCAATATTTACATTAAAGGAAACGTCTGCATTACCAATATTGTACGGGATATAAGTAAGATTCGCGCCAGAAGTTGTATTGATTAAGGCAGTTAACTTATCACCAATGTCAGTCGTTCCTACAACTATATCCACCTTTCCATCACCGTTTAAGTCTCCTAAATCCAAACCCCATGGTAATCTTCCAGTTTCGACGTATTTTGGTGTTGAGAAGGAATGGGTATTTTCATTGCCATTATTCACTAAAATATAAATGTTGTTAACAAGATTTGTTACTACTATATCCTTATCTCGGTCATTATCCAGATCTCCAATTTTTAAATTAACAAGATTTGCTCCTGCAATGGATATGGTTTGAAGAGACCCCATTTTAATTGTTCCGGCGACACTTTTATTAGGTATTATAAATACTTCTGACTTGTCAGAATTACAAACTATTTCTGGTTTGTGATCATTGTTTAGGTCTGCAACATCCAAACCAACCAACGATCCTGCAGTCGTCTGAATTGTTTGACGAGCGGAAGACGGAAATTCAATTGATGTAGCAGTACTCCTATTTGCAAAGATAAAGACCTTTCCTTCCCCCTGATCCGTCATTATAATGTCCGGCTTGCCGTCATTATCCAAATCCTGTATTTTTAATCTTCGAGAAGTGCTGGAACTAACAGCCTCAGATAAAAGAATAGTTATAAATGGATTAAACTTGATTCCTGTAGTCGTACTCACATTTTTGAATACATAAATTCGATCGGCATTCCCCCCCCCTTTACCTACAACTAATTCTGGCCTACCATCTCCGTCCAAGTCGCCACAAGTAATGTTTCTTGCGCCTTTTCCGGTGTTTAGGTTTAAATCATTAATTTTTTGAAAAGAAATCTCATTTGACGATGCAAGTGTTATGTTTTGATACACCGTAATAGAAGTTGCACCGGCATCATCTGAATTGTTTGTGGAAGCTATATCATTTAGACCGTCACCGTTGAAATCACAATTACATAGGTCAAAGAGTTTATCGTCTTCTTTTATTCTTAGTGATTCTTTAATTAATGTTTCATTAAAAGTTTTTCCTTTAAAAGCCAGATTGAAATAGTTTTTGGAGTAACCAGTCAGCTTGGATTTAAGATTGGTAACTGAAATAGAAGCATATGTAGTTCCAGCTGGCGCCAGAACTTCAATAATATATTCAGTGGAGTTTAATATCAATCCTTTTGCGGCTCCAAAATATACGATAAGATCACTTTTTGTAGCACTAAAACCAGTTCCAGTAATCGTTACCAATTCTCCATATGTTCCGCTAACTTTATCAACATTTAAAATATCGGGGACCTGGCTGGTCGCTTTTAATGCAAATGCCCAAATGAATGTTAGTAAAAATAAAAGTTTGATTTTTTCCATTTTCTAATATAAAGTTGAAGCTACATTCTATTGTACCTGCAAAACCCAGTTTTCTCTAAACTGCGCACCGATGGATTTAAATCGTTCGCTTGTATCGGCTGCTTCTTCCAAATCTTCACTTTCAAATATGTAAACGTAATATATCTTTGTTTGAGAAATATACCCGAATTTGGTATAGAACCCTTTTATAAACAGTTGGTCAGAATGTTCTTCTGCATCTCTATAGCTTCCAAAAGTTCCGACTACAACATAATTACCAGTTTCCAGTTCAAGAAGATGATTACCTTTTTTTACAGTTGTAGGACCTATATAAAATCCCTTATCATCTAGAGTAGGTTCAATAAATTCCTCTTGACTTTTTTCCTCTGTCACAGGTGTTACTGTTTCAGTTAATTCTACTGGTTCATCAAAAGTAATCTCTTCCGTTGCATCTTCTTCCATTTGCATAATAAGCGCTTCTTCTTCATCAATTTTTTCCGGCTCAGGTTCTGGAGTTACAATAGGGGCAATTACAATTGGGGTTTCGGGTTCTTTTACTTCTTCTTCATCGAATTGAATATTGAAAATATCTATTTCATCTTCCTCTGCAACTGGTTCTTGTACAATTATGCTGGCAGTATCTTCCATTTCTACCTGATCATTATTCATTTCATCCAATAAATCCTGCAAGGCGTCAGCTTCATTGTAGGTCTCTGTTGGTTCCGGTGTGAACGGATCTTTCTCAACTTGTACTGTTTTTTGATTTTGTTGTGATGGCAGTTTTCCCATGGATTGAAGCATATTCCTACGCTGTTGTATCAGATTTACTTTGCCTTTCTTTTTCTTTTCGCCAAAAACAAGTGCAAGTTGTATATCATGAGTTCCATTATCAAAATTTACGGTCTGAGTGTTAAAAAATTCATATGCATAACCAAATTTGAAATTATCCTTGATATTTATTCCAACAAATCCAGTAGTTCCATAATCTTGTCTATAAGATGCTCCAATCCAGAAAACATCCATAAGATGTAACAATCCAATTACTTCGAATTGTCCAGGGAGATCTTTTGAATAGTAGTAAACGACAAATGGTTCTAAAGCAAACTTTTCTTCTGAGATCTCCCATTTGTAACTTGAGGTAAGTATTGCATCGGTAAGAGGGCTAATTTCGCCCGGTTCGAAGGATGTATTACTAATTGTATTTGTTTTAAAGATCTTAGGTAGCGATAAACCGAGATTAAATCCTTTATTATAGTAGTTAAATCCTGCATTTCCATCTAAAAAGAGATTATTATCAAGGGCTTCATAAACAGCGGGATCATTGGGATCTATGGCATCCAAATCAATAGTATTTGATCCGATACCGCCCGAAATGGCAAAACTCAAGTAGTGAAAATCATCAAAACTAACACGATATCCTAGTGTGATCAGTGCCCTGCTTGTATTCAGGATACTTCTCTTATCATTCATTGCATAAATTCCGAAATTTACTTTTTCATTGAATATGGTGTGGAAATTGAATCCCATCGTGGTAGGGGCCCCTTCTATACCAGTCCATTGTTGTCTTCTATAAACATAAAAAGCAGGCCTATCTTCAAAACCTGCAAATGCCGGATTGTAATAGTATGGATTAATGAAAATCTGACTATTAAGGGGCAGTTCTTGAGCAAAGACTGTATTAAAACATAAAATACAAAATACTATTTGGAATAAATTCCTCATAAACTATTTCCAATATTAAATAATAACCAGCTTTAAAAATGAGCTAATTATAGCAAAACAATGCGTGCACTTATAGTGGTGTATTATGGACAGATCCTACCTTAGAAAAATTTGTAGGTGAAAAATGGATATTTATGTATTATGATCCAAGTTTACGAATGAGCAAAGATATTTATTTTTGTACGAAAATAGCACTTTTTCCAGTATTTAATCATTCTTCTTAATTGTTTTAATA
>JAHEMV010000471.1 GCA_024643455.1 Cytophagales bacterium | reverse complement strand
CTTAAAAACAATTCAGGAAATCAAGTTGTGGATAATTTTTATTGGTTGGCAACAAAAAAGGATGAGTTGGCATGGGATAAATCGGTTTGGTTTTATACTCCTCAGAAACAATATGCTGATTTCTCTGAAATCAACCTTATGGAAAAAGTAGATATTACTGCAGAAAAGGTAATTGTGAAACAAGGTGAAGAATGGGAAGTAAATGTGACGATCAAAAATCCTTCAGAGAGCCTTGCATTTTTCATTGAACTCAATGCTGCAAAAAAATCTAATGGTTCTTCAATTCTTCCGGTATTCTGGAGTGACAATTATATCTCTCTGGCGCCAGGAGAAAGCAAAACAGTGAATCTGAAATTTTACCAAAAAGATCTTGGAAATGATGAACCAGAAATAAAAATCCAGGGAATTAATTTGTTGAAAAAAATGGTAATTTAGCGATGTAATTTTTTTGTAGGCATCAACGATGCTTTACGCTATTAATAGCCTCTATGAAAGTATTGTTATGCTTTATTTTTTCGACTGTTTCCATCCTTGGTTTTGCCAAAGAAAAGTCAGACAGTACCCGCTATCCATTAGAAACATCAGGAGCAGTAAGTCTTAATTCAAATGGTATAGCACCAGTCCCTTCATTTGCATTGGGTAAGCCAGCCATGACGCTCAATCTGACCTTACGGAAAAAATGGTTTAGTTGGGATCCACAATTTTCATATGGATTGGATTTCAGACCATGGATCATGGACAATTGGTTTCATTTCAGGTTGATTGATAAAACAAAATTTGAGTTGAGAACAGGATTTAATGTAAGTACGTTTTTTAGCGAATACCAGACACCAAGTCAATTTGTCTGGCAGGGTCAAAAATACGGCACCCTGGAGTTGGCAGGGATTTATAAATTCTCATCCACAAGTTCCATTGGACTGATGGGCTGGTATGACCACGGTTTTGATACGGGAACTGTTAAGGGTTATTTCATCGATATTGTCGGCGACAAATCAGATATTCCTATTGGGAAACACCTTTTAATGGCGATTAACATTCAGTTATTTTATATCGACTATACAGGCAATAGTGATGGTTATTTTATTTCTCCAAAATTATCTATGTCTGCAAGGGAGTTTCCTGCGTTCCTTTTTTTTCAGGGAATTCAACCATTTTCCACCAATATTGATCCCTACCCAACCTTTCAATGGAATATCGGAGTAGGGTATGCTTTTTGATGGAATTCTATTAGCTTTTCATATATAATTCGATTTTAATAACTAACACTTAAACCACTCCATCTCGCCCCGAAAGGGTCACCAGCTCATTTAGCATTGAATTAAAATCGTTTGCTTTTAGCAACTCTTCCATAGTCAAATGAAAACGAAATCGCCAATAGTGTTTAGGATTACTCGGGACATTGATTTGTTCTGCTTTTGAATTTGCCAGTCTGAGTTTTTCATCCATCCCTACTAAATCCTGTATAGGAAATATTGCCCACATTGCCGGGGCATGGAGATGTTGCATAATCATTTCCTTGCTCACCCACGGTTCGCAAGACGTTGGTGCGTTACCAAAATGGCCCAATATACTGGTATAAAATCGTTGTGTAAGTTCTGAATCTTCTTCCCACCATCCTCTAATAGTTGACATATCATGACAGCTTGGGCTTACCACACTTAAGTATTTGCTGTCTGAAGGTTGACTAAACTCATTCTTCGAATTTTTTGGCATGCGTTGGATCTCGAGGTTCAAAAGCCCAAGTTCATCCATGACTCCGGGCACACAATCAGGTACCATGCCTAGGTCTTCGCCACACACCAGCATATTTGTTGCATTGATTATTGCTGGTAATTTTACCAGAGCTTTTTCTCTCCAAAATTGCTCTTGCCTCTGGTAGTAATAATGAATATATATTTTATCCAGTACTTTTTTAGACGCGTCATCAAGCTCTTTATAGGAATAGGTGTAGTGCAAAGCAATTTTTGGGTGAAACCCCTGACCGTTGCTATGCTCATCTTCTAACAGGAGTACATTTCCAATAAGTGTAAACAAGCCATTTTTTATTTTCAATAGACCTTCTTTGTCTTTTGATTTAACAAGTTTAGGGAGAAAATATTCTTCGACTTTTCGCTGTGTGTCAAAAGCATCTTTCAAATAGTAAAAGTCATCCACTCCCTTGTTGAGATATGTATTTTTGACTTCTCCCTTTGCTTCTCCAAAAAGCTCATCGAGCATGTATTCTCTGATGTAAGGCTTACAGTATCGATCATAGTCGAAATGCAAACCATTACCATCAAGTTCGTATTTGAACATCGGAATTGCAGGATTAAACCTTCCCATAAGCCCCTCAACTGAATCCCAAGGAATTTCCCATATTCTGAAAAAACCAAGAATGTGATCGATGCGATACGCATCAAAATAGGCAGCCATTTTAGAAAGCCTTCGCCTCCACCAAGAATACCCATCTTTAGCCATTTCCTCCCAATTATAAGTTGGGAAACCCCAGTTCTGTCCCGAAATTGCATACGCATCAGGTGGAGCACCCGCTTGCTTATCCATATTGTACAGATTGGGCTCTATCCACGCATCGACTGAGTTGCGGTATATGCCTATGGGAATATCGCCTTTTAATACCACACCTTTTTCCCTGGCATAGTCGGCCACTTCCTGCATTTGAAGATGTAGGTGGTACTGAATAAAATAGTGTACGGCATAATCATCATAATCCTTATTTTTTGGACTGGCAAGAGATTCTATTTTGGCTTTATGATAGTGAGCATGCTCTCCCCATTGAGTAAAATCAGGCGTGCCGAATTGATCTCTCAATCTGGAAAAAGCTGCATAAGGGATCAACCATTCTTTATTCTCTTCAAAAAAGGTTTTAAATCCATCATCATTTAAAAATTCCTTTTTTTGCTGGTCGTACATCTTCTTATAAAAGGGTGATTTTAATTTCATCACTTCTTCATAATCGATTTGCGCCAATGCATTGAGTTCCTTCCCTTTTTTCTGAAACACATCCATCTCATTTTTGTCCTTCAGTGTTCCAATAGCACTAAGATTGAGGTAAATAGGGTGTAAGGCAAATACTGATATTGCTGCATACGGATAGGAATCAGTCCACGAATGTGTTGCAACTGTATCATTGATTGGTAAAATCTGGACTATTTTCATGTCAGCTTTTACTGCCCAGTCAATAAGTAGTTTTATATCAAGAAATTCACCGATACCATAACTGTTTTTACTTTTAAGGGCAAAAACCGGTATGGCTACACCTGCACCTTTCCATAAGCCAAACGGGTATCTGAATTTTAGGTCTGTCTTAATAACAAACTGATTATTACGATCTACTTCCCAGTTAAAATATCTATTTTCACCAAGCTCCCACTCGACTAATTTCTTTTTTTCATGATCGTATATTGCATACTTATATTCAAAACTTTCCTCAATACAAAGGTCAGTACTCCATTCGGGGAAGTTTATGTCTTCCATTATGACTGCTTTGGCTGGATCCCAGGAACCTAAAGCAGAAATGCTTCCCAATATGCAAAATGATTGATGTTTGCCGATACGTGGCGCGATCAGTTGTAGGCGACAATTCGCATTTTTTATTGCTTTATTGGCTTTGGGTTGCTGACGTTTAAATAGATTACCTGCAAATGCTTGTGAAAATAGGGCGTTTTCAATATCTCGTTCTGGTCTCCAGGCGTCCTCAAGAACAACAATGGAGCTTTTTTTAGGCAGTGTTACTTTTCTCAGTTCACCCCATTCCCATTGGATGTGATCTTCCGAACCGTTTTTTATAAGGTACTTATAATTTAGCTGCGTTATTTTTTTGGTATCAACATCAATTTCTACTTCCCAATTTCCATCATATGTGTGATGCATTGGTAAGGCCTCAGTTGTATTTATTTTACCCAAATATTCACTCAATCCGCTGATATAGACATTCTGTCCCCATGCAGTATGATAATTGATTTTAAATTTCACCTTCATCTTAACCCTTTTTTGTCAACGAAATAGTATCGCCTTTTGAACCAACTCAAATGAGGTCGTGAATATACTAAAAAGAAAATAAGGTGTAACAGGGATTTCTGCACTGAAGCCTATAAAATTATTCCTTGATGATCGCTAGCCCGTAAGGTCTAAGTTTTATAGTCGTTATCGGTTGTTCAAACTGAAAATCACAAAATGGAGATGTTTCAAATACTTCATGATGGTACATTGCCTTGAGTACGTTCTTTTCGTCTAACTTTTTCACCCGTGCCCCAAGGGCAATATCCTCTATCCTTATTTCTATCTGATAGGCTGT
>JAHEMV010000048.1 GCA_024643455.1 Cytophagales bacterium | reverse complement strand
GAGTGCGTAATCGTGATATAAGGCACCTCAAATCTGTCAAGGTATTCTTTTAGTTTTTTACAAGGCATGACATTATAATTTATGGGTTACAAACAAAATTGTAGTTAGTATTTGATCAATTTCCCACTGCTGGGCACGCGTACTTTTATTGCTAATCAAAATGGATTAGCCTATACTTTTTTAACGATATTATTATGAAAAGGTATAGGCAAGTAAGGCATTTCTCACATTGCATTATTCTATCTTTAGTATAACCCCAATCTGATTACTCGTTATGGCTTTGTTACTTTGACTATCCTTTATATATTAACCCAATAAAAGATCTTAATTCTATGAATCGATCCTTACTGATGCTTTTATTGCTATTTTTTGTTATGGCGACTGTTCATGCGCAGGTTCCAAAAAAGCGATTGCCGCAGAATATCAATATGCCAACTTATTCCCATATTTTTCCTTCTTTGAGTGGTGATGGCAACCAGATGATTTTTTTGACCAACTATACCAATAGTGAAGGTTTTGAAACCAAGTACACTTTCAAAACAGGAATGGAAACCTGGGAAGATCCCGAACCTATACCAAGCATCAATCGACCTGGCCTGGATCACATCGGCAGCTTTTGTCTTAGCTATGATGGAAATTTTGTTGTTTTTGCATCAAGACGTTCCCCAAGTATAGGGAACTACGATATATGGATCAGCGAAAAAATTGGCAAGAATTGGTCGACTCCTCAAAATCCTGGTAAACCATTGAATTCCCCGGGAAACGAAGGCAATCCCAGCCTCAGTCCAGATGGAAAATCGATTTATTTTATGCGTTGTGAATCCATGGATAATACAAACAAAAATCATTGTCAGCTTTACGTGTCAAACAGAATATCAGCAACACGATGGTCTGAACCTGAGGCGCTTCCCGATGAAATAAATGCCAGTCACGAAACTACACCAAGGATAATGGCTGATAATAATACACTTATTTTTGCTTCGGGAAGAAATGGTGGCAAAGGCATGCTTGATTTATATATGACCTCCCGGGAAAATAACATATGGACAAAACCCATTAACCTTTCTTATATCAATACGGATCAGAATGATGAATATGTCTCCGTCCCAGCTCGGGGAGATTTGATTTATTTCACAGGTACATATCGGGATAATTTCAACATTTTCAAGGCCATCATCCCAGAAGAGTATAGGCCAAAAAAGGTATTGATGCTTACCGGAACAGTTTCGTATATGGATGGGCAAAAACCATCTGATGACGTAATAATTCAGGCATTCGATGTGACAACCGGAGAAGTTTTTACCACAACCAAACTCAAGCAGGACGACAACAGTTATACTATTTTTTTACCTGAAGGCACAGCCTATGATGTATCCGCATTCCCACAAAAAGGGAATCATGGATTTTACGGGCAAATTATTGATCTGAAATCCATGCCGATCTCCAGAAAAGAAGATATGTCTATGACACTTGAAACAATCAAACCTGGCGTTTCTATTCCACTTTATACCATTCGTTTTGAACCATATTCAGCAAATTTATTACCGGATTCAGAAATTGCGATAAAACGTATTATCGGATTCATGAAAAAAAATCCAAATATAAAAGTCGAAATTGCGGCCTACATTGATCAGATTTTTAAAGATACTATTCCCTCTAATGACTTAACAGAAATGATTGTGGACACTGTTTTCATAGAAATTCCAAATGATGAGATCAGTATTCGACATGATATTGAAGCGGAGGAATTTACACTTGAAAATGAGGATAGTATTACTAATGCTGAAGAAGAATCGTTTGATATTAAATTGGATGGAGATGATTCCGATGAATTTGAAACCTTTAAAAGTATATCTCCAAGAGATTCAGTCTTAAATCTCGGTTATACATCCCTTGAAGGATCAAATAATTTTGAAACATATTTCAAAATAAAGTATACCTATCATAATGACAGAACACAACAAATGGCAGAAACACTCATGAACAAATTGATTCAGATGGGAGTCCCTCCTAAATTATTGGTTGCTAAAGGTTATGGCGACAATTGGTTAAAAGATCTCGCTAGTGAAGAACGAAATTATTGGCTAGAAATTAAGGTTTTGGGCAACTAAAATGTAAAATATCAAATTACATATCTCACTCCATCAGCTTTAGTAATTCAATTTTTAATTATGGGCATCATTTTCTACTTTTGATTTCAAATTTTTAGGCTATGAAAAATGAAAAATCGGTGTTCAGTCAAGCATTTACCTATTTGTATTTCCTGATGCTATCAGCAGACAAAATAGCTGATTTAAATGAAATTGAACTTGGCAATAAAATAATAATACTAGAAAATCTTGATAAAACTGATGTGATGAAAGAAATTGATATCCTTAGTTCTATGCCAAGAAAAACAGTATTGGAACAAGGGGTGGATTTTATGAAATCAGCAAATCGTGAAATTCAATTAAAATGCCTGGGATATATTCGATTAATGGCAGAAGTTGATGGCGCTATTGACCAAAAAGAAATTGACCTTATTCATGAAATTGGAGTCAATGAACTTCATTTACCAATCACTGAAATTTTAGAAATGAAAAGTAAATTGAAAGCAGCATTAGATAAAATGACAACGAATAGTTGAAGATTATGAATTCATTCAATTATGACTTATTTCGCAATTAAACTTTGAAAATCGATATCTTATGAGGCTTACAACGCTTTCCAGAAAAATAGATAAAACACCAACACAGCTCATTGCATTCCTTGATAAAAATGGAATAATGCTTGATAAAGGCTTGCACAGTATATTAAAAAAAGAAATTGTGGATATGGTAGTTGCCCATTTTTTACCAGATGGTTTTGAGCAAGAGGATCCGATAAACGAAATGAAAATAGTTGAAAAAGACCCGATTGAAGCCCCGGAACGAAATATTCAGGACGTTAAAAAAGAAATTGAAGCACCGGTAAAAGAAAAGAAAAAAGCTAAAAAAACAATAGTCGAGCCCGAACAAGAAATTATTACTGAAGAAGTAAAAAAGGAGGAAGTTGCAATCATAGCCGATATAAAAAGTGAACCAAAAACGGGTACGGTTGATGATCTGGAGAATGAGGATTTTGAAAAAATAGAACTGATCAAAGCTAAAAAGGTGAAACTGGAAGGATTCAAAGTGGTGGGTAAAATTGATTTACCAGAAAAGCCAAAAAAAGAAGCCATAGAACCAGTGGATAATCCAGATGCTCAAACAATAGAAAAATCCATAAAAAAACCAAGACCTGACGATCGCAGATTTGACCGTGACAGAAAAAAAAATCAACGGGGCAAACTTAGAAATCCGTTGAGCTACGAAGAAAGGTTAAAACGAGAAGAGCAGGAAAAACAAAGGCAACTTAGAAAAAAAATGAAGGTTGAAAAGCTTCGAAACAAAAAGCTTTACGAAGAAACAATTAAAACAAAAACGGTAAAAGTAGTTAAGAGAAAAAAGAAAAAGCCATCTGTTTCCCAAACTAAATCAAGTAAGTCGGTCGTTGTTCACAAAAATCCAATCATTCGACTTTGGGCCTGGCTTAACGGGCAATACGATAAATTTTAACTCAATATACTTAGTTCAAAATGCGGATAAGATGAAATCAACCTGGTTGTAGTTCAACCTTCATTCCTGCCAGACTCAAGTTTTCATCTACAAAAGTGTCATTCCAAAGATTCGAAATCACCGCAGAGATATTTGGATTTTGTAACGACCAGACATATGCTTTCATTGGAGCTTTCATCTCGCCGGGTACGATCCGATTTACCTTATCAATACGCCATTGGGGCAAAGGCAATAAATCTTTATGGTGAGTAGCGACAGCCATGGCAGTTTTCATCCCGATAACGCCAACTCCAGCACTTTTAGCCGTTCGGATAGCATCAGCCAAATAACCACCATTGATTACATTGTATGCACACATCACAACATCGTATTGTCCGGAAGCAGTGGCAGCTTTCAAAACACCAGCAGGATCATTATGAGAGGAAACA
This sequence comes from Cytophagales bacterium, assembly GCA_024643455.1. Lineage (GTDB taxonomy): Bacteria > Bacteroidota > Bacteroidia > Cytophagales > Cyclobacteriaceae > JAAUQL01. The sequence continues at coordinate 12,330 of JAHEMV010000048.1, read as the reverse complement.
CCCAAAAAACGAACAAGTCCCTCTTTTTTTAAACTGTCAAATGCCTCATAAATCTCTGGAATCTGAACCTCTTCTGAACTATTGGCCCCATGTGGACACATTAAAACGTCAAAGTATTTCTGTCCGGTCCGTTCCAGACTACCGTGAACAGAATCACGGATATACTGCTTAAATTCCTTGTTCCCATCTACTTTATGCCTATAATCTTCCATCATAGCGTTGGATAGATAAGATGGATCCATTGATTTTTGCTGACCTGTCCAATACGTAAGAAAATAACCAGGGACATCTACCCCCCGCTCATAACGGATATCGGCAGCTTTTTTTAGTATTGCTTGTTTTTTGCCTTCAGGTAAACCATCAAAAATTTCTCGATATAAACGATCACGGACGTCTGTAAACCCACTCACTTTGGTGGTCATAAACACTTTTTCTCGCTTTGACGAGGAATCGATAATTAGTTTGTACCCTCTTTCGCATTCCCCATTCCCATATGCAGGTGCCATATCAAGATAATTCAATCCCTTTTCCATAGCACGTTCTACTTGACGATAATTTTTTGTATTTACGGGATCTCCTCCATTTACTATTTCTGAAACCATAAACCCGGTTCGGCCTAACTTTCGGTATGCCATATCGGATTGTTTGTTGCGCCATTCCTGTGCATTATTTTTTTTTAATGATTTTTCAGCGGGGAAAGCACTAGTATTGACAGATGCTGCAGCGATGGCTAGCGACCCGGATTTAATAAATTCACGGCGATTGATCATCTTGGTTTTTTTAAAAGGCAAATAGAATTCAATAAAAATACACATTCCATTCAAAAGAATAAACAGGAATTTTTACATTTCGTTAGCTATGTGTTTATTTACATGTTCAAAAAAAAAGGTTAAAAATGGGTAAATTAATTATAATCGGGGCTGGTGGAGTAGGTAACGTTGTAGCACAAAAATGTGCTCGTGAAAAAGATGTTTTTTCTAAAATACTATTGGCCTCACGGACTAAGTCAAAATGTGATGCCATTGCAGCTAATATTGGCCAACCCCATGTGACAACAGCTAAAGTAGATGCTGATAATGTGCAGGAATTGATTCAATTGTTTAAATCGTTCAAACCTGACATGGTAATCAATGTGGCCCTGCCCTATCAGGATCTCACGATTATGGATGCTTGCCTTGAAACCGGTGTACATTATCTTGACACGGCAAATTATGAACCCATTGATGTAGCAAAATTTGAATATAGCTGGCAATGGGCATATCAGGAAAAATTCAAAAAAGCAGGATTGATGGCTTTACTTGGTTGTGGATTTGACCCCGGGGTTTCTGGCATTTATACTGCCTACGCATTAAAGCATCATTTTGATGAGATCCATTATCTCGACATTGTCGATTGCAATGCAGGAGATCATGGAAAAGCATTTGCCACTAACTTCAACCCTGAAATAAATATCCGTGAAATTACCCAGAAGGGGAAATACTGGGAAAATGGATCATGGAAAGAAATTGATCCGCTTTCCATTCACTTACCGATAGAATATCCAAACATAGGCCCTAAAGAATCGTATTTGCTTTATCATGAAGAACTGGAATCGCTTGTCAAAAATATTCCAACTATTAAAAGAGCACGTTTTTGGATGACCTTTGGGCAGGCTTATATCACACACCTTCAGGTATTACAAAATATCGGCATGACGAGTATAAAACCAATAAAATATCAGGGTATGGATATCGTTCCCCTTCAATTTTTAAAAGCTGTATTACCAGAACCATCAGAGCTCGGAGAAAATTATACCGGAGAAACCTCAATTGGATGCCAGATAAAGGGAGTAAAAGATGGCAAAGAGCGAAGCTATTATGTTTGGAATAATTGTAAACATCAGGATGCATGGAAAGATGTTCAGGGACAGGGAGTATCGTATACCACTGGAGTACCTGCCATGCTTGGCGCAAAAATGATGATGACAGGCAAATGGATGAAAGCCGGGGTTTATAATGTTGAAGAATGTGATCCGGATCCATTTATGAAGGAAATAGGGGCTTATGGATTACCCTGGAATGAAATTGTAAATGGTCAACTTGCATTTGATGATTATAAATAAAGGATTTCCGAATCTTGATTTTTCAAAAATTCCATCACCTTGTTTCGTTCTCAATGAACAATCGTTAATAAGAAACCTGGAATTACTACAGAAAATCCAAAAGCAAGCTGGCATAAAAATTCTCTGCGCTTTTAAAGGTTTTGCAATGTGGAGTACCTTTCCACTTTTAAGAAAATACTTAAGTGGGGCTACAGCAAGTTCACTGCACGAAGCAAATCTATGTTTTGAAATGTATGGAGAAAAAGCACATTTATGTGCTCCAGTTTATGTGGATAACGAAATTGAAGAAATAACAAACATCAGTAGTCATATTACTTTTAATTCCATAAGCCAGTTTGAGCGATTTTCTTCTATCGCTGAAAAGAAAAACCTGCAAATAGCTTTACGCATCAATCCTGAATATTCAGAAGTGGAAACCGACCTGTATAATCCCTGTGTGCCAGGAAGCAGGTTGGGAATCATTGCAGACGATCTGCCGGATATTCTACCGGATAGTGTTAAAGGTCTCCATTTTCATTCTCTATGTGAACAAAATTCAGATACATTGGAAAGGACCTTAAAAGTAGTAGAAGAAAAATTTGGCAAGCAATTAAGACAAGTATCCTGGCTTAATATTGGTGGAGGGCATCACTTCACACGAAAAGATTATGATGTCAATCTTTTTGTAGAAACCATCAAATCATTTAAGAAAAAATATAAACTTGACATCATAGCTGAACCAGGCGAAGCCATTGGATGGGAAACAGGGTATTTGGTATCGACTGTACAGGATGTGATCAATTCTCATGGGATCAAAACAGCTATGCTTGATGTTTCTTTTTCAGCACATATGCCAGACTGCCTAGAAATGCCTTATCATCCAAGAGTGTTTGGTGCAGTGGAATCCGGAACCAACACTATTTCATATCGATTAGGTGGCCATACTTGTCTAGCCGGAGATTTTATGAGTAATTTTCACTTTGAACAACCTCTGGAAATTGGAGACAAGATCATTTTTGATGACATGATTCATTATACCATGGTGAAAACAAACACGTTCAACGGAGTGAAACTTCCATCCATTGGTATACTAAAAAGTGATGGCAGTTTTAAGCTTGTAAAAGATTTTGGATATGAAGATTATAAATCCAGACTTTCCTGATCATGATTAAGTGCTTCATCTATGAAGGCTTTTAACTGATGCATCTGATTTTGACTCAACCCTTGCCCAATTTTGCTTATTATAAATAGTCCGAGAATCAAAAATCCACCAAGCGGAACGGACCAAAGAGCATAAGGATTCATTTTAAGCATCATTTGCGACAAACCAAAGATCAATCCCATAAGCGTGAAAAAGCCAATAGCGGAATAGAAAAATACGAACATAGTCCACACTGCAGGTTTTGGCCCATACAATCCACGTATTATTGTCCCTGAATCCTTTTCTTCAAATTCCAACGAGAGTTGTGGAGACCAATAATGTTGCTGGTCGGGTGGTATTGAAAGGATGACATGATTTTGTACAATTTTCCCATGGCAGGAAGCTTTATTTTTAGAAAGAGCCGCTTTCATTTTTTCTTTGATTTGTGTTGGCTCTATTTGTATTTCCTCTTTAAATCTAGGCCGTATTCTCAATTTCTGGTCGACAACTTGATTCATAGCATGTTCGATTATTATAATTTGAATAAATCATTCAAATGACGTGAAAATATAATTGAATAATTTTAAGTAGCAAAAATCAAATCGCTTTTAAAGGTTTGGGTCTTTAATCAGATACCGTATTTATTTGTTTTTCAAAGAAAATATTGAATTTTTGCAGGGATTTGTTGGCATTCAATAAAAATATATTTAAGCATAAAAAGGCATTGAAAATTGCATTACCATTCCTGTTCGTATTTACCATAATTATAATAGGAAAAATAAATTTTACTGAGGATACTGTATTTTCTCATCGCTTCTACCCTGCAATAAATTCAGGAGAAATTAGTGACATCAGATTGGAAGAAGCTTCCGGAATGGTGGCTAGCCGATCTAATCCAGGATCGTTTTGGGTGATCAATGACAGTGGTAATGATGCATCACTATTCCTAATTGACAAAAATGGAAATACGCGCATGTCCTATAGTATTGATGGTCAAGAAAACTTTGATTGGGAAGACCTTGCTATTTATACTGATAAATCGACTGGTAACTCACAAATTTATATCGCTGATATTGGCGACAATTTTGCACTTAGAAACCATATTAGTATCATACTGCTTGATGAACCAAAAGTGATTGATAGGAATGATTCGATACTTTATGGTTCCAAAAATTATTGTTTCAGATATGAAGATGGCCCGCGTGATGCTGAAACTTTTCTTGTAGATCCTGATACGAAAGGAATGTATATTATTTCAAAGCGTGAAAAAAATGTTCGTATTTATGAAGTACCTCAGTTTGTTGATAATACAGACACAATGAATCTTAGCTATAAACAAAGTCTTCCATTTTATAATGTCACCTCCGGAGATATTTCACAGGATGGCACAGAAATATTATTGAAAAACTATAATGCTATATTTTATTGGAAAAAATCCTCTTCAGAATCGGTGCTTGATGTATTTGCAAAAGAGCATGAGCTACTTACCTATTCACCTGAACCTCAGGGGGAGGCAATTGCTTGGTCAGAGGAAAATAATGGATTTTACACTTTAAGCGAGCGCAACAGACCACTTTCTCAAATCCTTTATTTTTATAAGCGGAATTAATAATTATTCATTGCCCGAAGCAAGGCAACGCCAAAAATAAGAAAGAAAGAAAAATAAAAGGTTATTAGAATAGCCCAAACAATAAGGGCTGACTTTGCAAAATTTGCTTTATTCGCATTGGAATTATTGCTAAATCCCCAGATAAAAAGCATTATAAAACCAATGATCGGGATCAAGGATACAATTAGTGTCAATACCCATTCCTGAATAGTCATTACCGAAGTGTTTTGCCCTGATTTTTTCATATGCCTATATATCTAGTTAGGTGACCGATTGAATTAAAGGTAGAAAATTATATTCTTGAAATTCCTATCGAAAACGATGATAAAAGCCAAAAATCCTACGTGAATTATGCCAGCCAAAACATTTAATTATATTTGCACGAAATAACTCCGAATGGCAGGACCAACCAAAAAAGAAAAAGCAAATCACATCGCAGTTATCCTGGATAAATTATACCCGGAAACACCAATCCCGCTGCAATATCAGGATCCGTATACATTGTTAATTGCAGTTTTATTATCGGCCCAGTGTACTGATGTAAGGGTAAATAAAATCACGCCAATACTCTTTAATCACGCTCCCAACGTGTACAAAATGAGTGAATTACCCATAGCCGAAATTGAAGAAATTATACGTCCTTGTGGATTATCTCCAGCAAAATCAAAAGCAATTTCTAGGCTTTCCAACCTTTTAATTGAACACCATAACGGGCAGGTTCCTGAATCGTTTGAAGCGCTGGAAGCACTTCCTGGCGTTGGACATAAAACAGCCTCTGTGGTGATGTCACAGGCTTTTGGGCATCCAGCATTTCCAATTGACACGCATATTCATCGCCTGGCATATCGTTGGGGATTATCGAATGGTAAAAATGTAACGCAAACAGAAAAAGATTTAAAAAAAATATTTCCCATAGAATCATGGAATAAACTGCATTTGCAAATTATATATTTTGGTCGTGAGCATTGTCCGGCAAGAGGACATGTTTTTACAGCTTGCCCAATCTGCAGTATTTATGGGAGGAAAAGTTTATTTAAATAAACCTCTTATACAAAAATTGAAATCTTGGTCACAATGCAAGCACATGGACTAATTTTGATTTTTGTTATTGCAAAAATTGCGAGGCTAAACTATAACAAAAAACATTACATGTTGAGAGCATATTGATTAATGGTTTTTTTTTGCATTTCAAAAAAAACATCTTTAAGATTCAAACCAAACAAATATCAATGAAGAAGACCTTAATAGTTGGTTTTATAGCCTTGACAAGCATTTTGTCAACCAACCTGATAGCACAAGGCAAATTAAAAAGACCCAAACAAAGTGGTAGTACGGCAAATGCTACAGCAAATCAATGGTGGATTGGAGTGCGAGGCGGTGTGAACTTCAGTAGTGCAACTATGCAAGAATCCTACTCGGTTTTTTCCTTTACACAAAGTCCAACGGAAGGGTATGATGAGAAAAAATATAATGCATTTACCTTACCAGGAATGCAGTTTGGTTTTTCTGTTTCATATGAATTTCTGGAAGGATTGTCTGCAAATGTACTTCCCTCCTACGCTTCATACAGGTTTTCTTATGACAATTCCTTTCGTTGGTATAATACATCTAATCCGGATATAAATGTCTCAACATTTTATACCGTCGAGACCAGACTACAGTACATCAATTTGCCTCTGACGTTTAAATATCAACTGGCCAAAGGAAAATTCAAACCATATGTTCAGGCTGGCGGATATTATAGCTTTCTAACCGATGCGCTTAAAAAGGTTGATACAAAAAGTATCGACAAGGCTTCAGGTGCTGATTCTGAAATCAATGAGACTAAATTATCTGTAGGTATAAATAACCGGACAAAAAAGGCAAATTATGGCCTTGTTGGTGGTGTTGGTTTTACCTATAATTTAGGAAATGCCCGTGTTGGTCTTGAGGTTAATTATCATTATGGATTTCAAAACCTGGATAACGGAGAATTTAAATATTCAGACAATCAATTAGTTACTGGCACATATGATATTCCCGATGATTATAGTCTGAATAACCTGGAGCTATCGATGCAGGTCATCATTCCATTAAAGTTTATCACTTCAAAAGACTACGTCCCATTATAACTGATTATCCCTATTCCATGAGAAATCTAAGATATACCTTCCGATACAGCTTTATACTATTTATACTGACAATACTGCTTATTTCTTGTGGGAAAGAAGTGGATTTTGTCCCCGATTCTTCATTCATTAAGATTTTCAACGATGAGTACTTTGAAAGTGCTTATATCCCAATGGACATCGTTCAGGCAGGTGATAGTGGTTATTTCATTTTAAGTGCTTATGACACCTGGTATACATATATTTTGCGGGTCGATGAAAATGGTGAGTTTATGTGGGACTATAAACTGGAGGATACCTATGTCAATCCTATAAAAGGGCTATACTACAAGGATAATGCATTTTATTTTTTCTGCATGGACGACCTCTCTCTTGGGACTTATTTGATGAAAGCAACAGACCAATCAAAAGCTGCAGAAGTTGAGAAAGTTTACGCCGACATTATTTACCCACTCCATTCTTCCGCTGTATCAGATGGTTTTTTATTAGAAAGCTACAATCGCGAATCGTATAGCACCAGACTTACAAAACTTGGTGCTGATTTTAGCAGTGCATGGCATGAGGAATATGGTGTAGAAGAGGATATTGAAGAATCCATAATTGGTCATCTGACTCGAATAGGTGACCGGCTTCCTTTTTTCACCGGGCAAGCAGGTAACAAGTATTTTCTAAACGGATATTATAATTACAGTATGTCAATGCTTTTTGTAAACGTCAACGATGGTCAACAAACCGGTGTAATCAATGGATTCAGAGATAAAAGCGCGATCAGCTCTGCTCAATATATCAATGGTAATAGTTTTGCCCTATCCAGATTTAGTTTCGATGAAAATATCATCATTCCTAGAATTGACATCAATACATCTTCAATTGGTATAAGTAGTGATATCGAAGGAAATGAACATCCTGAAATGACTCCAAATGCAACCGTTTATACTGAAATATTAAATGTAAATGGAAAAGAAATCATACTCTATGCAACATCTACAAAAGCTGGGCAAATTCTGCTATACGCCTATGATGCGCTCAATGGGAAACTAATTGGAACGCATCACCTCGGCAGGATCAATCCATATGAGGCAGTCGATTTCGTGACTACTTCTGATGGAGGTCTGCTCATTTTAGGCAATACCTTTGTGAATGGAAGATTTTCGAGAATTACACTGATAAAAATGTCTGAGAAAGAATTAATTGAGTTCGCTTATTAATAAATCACTTCCTCGTTTTTTAAGCTAAGATTTAATTAAAAAAAAATTTACCATTTACAGAATATCTCGTGAATTCCGAAATAAGGATCTTGATATTTTTTAAATATAAACCGCTAAAAACAGATCCTGCGAAAGTATTCTTTTCACAGTGTTGATAATTAATGTCAGCAAATTTTCATAATTTACTATTGACCTCATCAAGTCATATCAATTAATGAAAAAGACAGACAATAACCATTACATTATCGAAGATGATCGTACTGGAATAGAAAAGGAAACCCTTAAACGCGCATTCTTAGATAACCTTTACTACCTGCAAGGAAAGATTCCTGAGTTAGCAACACGAAATGATTTTTATATGGCTTTGGCCTACACCGTTCGTGATCGATTGCTACACCGCCATTTGCATGTTTTCAGGGAATATATCAAACAAAAATGCAGAATGGTAGCATATATGTCAGCTGAATTTCTGACTGGACCACATTTGGGAAATAATCTGATCAATCTTGGGCTTTATGATAATGTGGAAGAAGCCATTGGAGAACTTGGCCTTGATCTGGATGATTTAAAGGAGCAGGAAGAAGAACCAGGCTTAGGTAATGGAGGATTAGGCAGATTGGCGGCTTGTTTTCTTGATTCACTTGCTACATTGGATATACCAGCACTTGGATATGGTATCCGATACGAGTTTGGAATTTTCGATCAAAAAATTGTCGATGGTTGGCAAGTTGAAGTCACGGACAAATGGTTGCGATTTGGTAATCCATGGGAAATCGCTCAGATAGAATTGACCCAGGCTATCAAATTTGGCGGGCATACCAAAACCTACTATGATAACCGCGGGAAATACCGAGTGTATTGGATTCCCGAGTATGTGGTCATCGCAGTACCTTATGACACTGCAATTCTGGGGTACGCTACAAATACATCTTCTATACTCCGATTATGGAAAGCAGAAGCAGCTGAATCATTTGATTTTCAACGATTTAACCAGGGAGATTATTATGGAGCTGTACATAATAAGGTCAGTTCAGAAAACATCTCCAAAGTTTTATATCCAAATGATGAAAAGTTAAGTGGTAAAGAACTACGCCTGGAACAACAATATTTTTTTACTTCCGCGTCAATACAGGATATGATGCGAATTCATTGTCTTGAAGATCATAAAGAGCCTGAGACCTTTTTTATGAGTTTTACCATTCAATTGAATGATACGCATCCGTCCTTAGCTATTCCAGAATTAATGAGGATTTTACTGGATAACTATAGGATTGATTGGGATCAGGCCTGGGAAATAACCACTAAATCCATTAACTATACGAATCACACCCTTCTTCCGGAAGCTCTTGAAAAATGGTCTTTAAGTATATTTGGAAACTTGCTTCCCCGTCATCTGGAAATCATACTTGAAATTAATTATCATTTTCTTGAGCTTGTCAGAAAAACCTTTCCAAATGATGAACACCGCGTATCCAGAATGTCAATTATTGACGAAAGCGGAGAAAAATATGTTCGAATGGCTCACTTAGCCTGCGTTGGAAGTAGTGCCATTAATGGGGTTGCTGCCTTACATACAGATCTTTTGAAATCCGGAATACTCAAGGATTTTTATGAATTATGGCCAAATAAATTCAGCAATAAAACAAATGGAGTTACTCCCAGGCGTTGGCTGGTACTAAACAATCGGCCTCTGGCAAACTTAATTTCTGATAAAATTGGTACTGATTGGGTAAAAGATTTATATGAATTAAAAAAACTCGAGAAATATGCCAGTAACAAGTCATTTCAACAAGGATGGAGATCATGTAAAAATAGTGTGAAAGAATATCTGGCAAACTATATACTATCTCATTTGGGGATCAAAGTAAACCCTCTTTCCATGTTTGATATTTTAGTGAAACGCATTCACGAATACAAGCGACAACACTTAAAGGTGTTACATATCATTACCTTGTACAACAGGATTAAAGAAAACCCTGAAATTGATATTGTCCCCAGAACATTTATTTTTGGTGGAAAGGCAGCACCCGGATATTTCATGGCCAAATTGATCATCAAACTCATCAATTCGGTAGCAGAAGTTGTAAATAATGATCCGGACATTAAGGACCGCTTGAAGGTCGTTTTTATCCCGGATTTCAACATCAAGACCAGTCAACATATCTACCCGGCAGGTGATCTATCCGAACAAATATCTACAGCAGGCAAAGAAGCCTCTGGTACAGGAAATATGAAATTCACCATGAATGGGGCACTTACTATTGGAACGTTAGATGGCGCAAATATCGAAATCAGAGACGAAGTTGGTGCTGAAAATTTTTTCCTTTTTGGTCTAAAAACAGATGAGGTCAGTAGAATGAAATCACAAGGATATGACCCTCATAGTTATTATGAGAAAAATGCCGAACTCCATAAAGCCCTGGAAATGATAAAAACTGGTTTCTTTTCGAGAGATAAACCAGATTTGTTTCAACCTGTTTTTAATTCTTTGGTATTCCGGGATGAATACATGCTTCTTGCAGATTATCAATCGTATATCGATTGCCAGGATAAGGTGGATTCCATTTTCAGAGATCAGGATACCTGGACTAAAATGTCCATCCTTAATGTCGCAAGAAGTGGAAAGTTCTCCAGTGATCGGACCATAAAAGAGTACTGTAATGAAATATGGAAAGTCAATCCCTTGCCTGTAAAAATCCCTAAATATGATCCTAAAACACAGACAAATATGAAACTTGATGGTTCAAAAAATTAAGTTTTGTCCTATATCGTAAAGCAGATAAGTGTAATATCATTATATGGCTGAACAATAATATTGGAAAGATCAATGAATAATTGAGTGTTATTTTGAATGGCTCAGGTTACTTTAAGCTCATTTTTTCATAAAGAACTGAAAACTTCTTTTATTATGAAAAAATTAGAAAGCTTTGCCACAATTCTTACAATGATTATACTATTGGTAGCATTAGCAAATATACTCCTGACTTAGATTTACCACTGGTTTACTGCATAATTCCCAACACATACGGATAATAATACCTAAGTTGCTACAAGTTACGCTTCGCTAAAATTGAAGTTAAAATAAATAGGAGAGCAAAAAACATCCCTACTAATTTCATCTTTAGAATCCTCTATAAAAGGCCAAGAACTCCGGAACTATGTCAATAGGTACTTTTAATCTTACTTTAATTAGAGGTTACATATCAGATTTTCCTTCATAAAGGCATAATTCCCTTTTTTAATATGGAAAATTTTAAACTTCTCCTGCTTATCTTGGGCAAAATTTTTATACTGGTAGCATTGGCTGTTTTTCTATTAACATAGACTGTGGTCGGGTTATTTTGCGGATCATTCAGGTTTAATATTTTTTTTAAATGAAGCTTTTTTCCTAATGTTAAAGTCATAACTTTGTGTAGTACAGTATAGCACAGTAAAGCAAAGTAACTTGAATTCACCAATTCAAATAGAGCAGATATCTACTGTTCCGAAGTATCTTCAGATCAGCGATTCCATTATCAACTCCATTGAATCCGGAGCGCTGAAAAAAGGTGCTAAACTTCCATCAATCAATGAAATTTGCAACGAAAATAAATTAGCGAGAGAAACGGTCGTCAAAGCTTTCAATCAGTTAAAAGAAAAAGGGTTGATTGCATCCGTTCATGGGAAGGGCTTTTATGTTTCATCAACAAATACCCTAACAAAAAACCGCATTTTTATATTTTTCGACACCTTTACTTCTTACAAAGAAACATTATACAATGCGATAAAAGAGGCATTTGGGCCAAACACTATTCTGGATATATATTTTCATCACTTCAATTTTGAAGTCTTTAAAAATACCATAGCCACCCATATTGGCAATTATACGGCGTACATCATTTTACCAATGAACCATGCCAAAACAGCAAGCGTTCTAAAACCCATCCCAAACGATAAACTTTTTTTGCTCGACATCAGACCTTCTAATTTTAAAACAGGATTTGTGGGTGTTTATCAGGATTTTGAAAATGATATAAAAGAGACGCTTTTTACAATTGTAAATCAGATTGTTAAGTATAACTTATTTAAGTTGATATTTCGAAACACAATCACAGATCCACCTAAGACTTTAGAAAAAGGATTCATGGATTTTTGCCAGAATAACCAAATTGCGCACGAGGTCAGTTACGAAAAAATAACATCAG
>JAHEMV010000470.1 GCA_024643455.1 Cytophagales bacterium | reverse complement strand
GCAAGTGGCTAAGTTAAAACAATCTGTTGGTGAGTTTACAAATTGAATTATAATAAAATTGATAAATACAGATAATTATGAGACGTTCACATTTTTTACACACGATATCAGCTGCAATGGTGATATTTATTTTTATTGGTTGTCAGAATAATAAGGAAGAAAACTGGGAGTTGAGATCGCCAGACGGGAAAGTAAAGTTGTCACTTTCTCTTCAGAGTGATGAACATCAAAATAATAGCCTTGTTTATAAAGTTGAAATCATAGATGATAATATCAGCTCGCCAGTCATCGAAACATCTCCTTTAGGGATTAACAGGAAAGATCAGCAGTTCAGTAAAAATCTGACTTTACTTTCAAAATCAGAGATAAAAGTCATTGATGAAACCTACAATATGAGCATTGGCAGGCAAAGCGAATACAGGAACAACGCCAATGAATTGGCATTGGTTTTTAATAATGAAAATGGAGCTGAAGTTCAGCTTGTTCTCCGTGCATACAACGATGGAGTTGCCTTCAAATATGTGTTTCCGGAGATTTCAGATGAGCTCTTTACAGTAACTAAGGAATTAACCGGTTTCAAGATCCCTGAAAATGGAAATGCCTGGATAGAAGCATATGATGTTCCTTCTCAATGGACCCCGGCCTATGAAAAATACTATGAAAATGGCATTCCAATTGGCACGTCTTCAACAAATGAAGAAGGATGGGCTTTCCCGGCACTTTTTCATTCAAATGGGCATTGGGTTTTGATTACTGAAGCCAATCTGCATCCAAATTATTGTGGCATCAGGTTAGAGCAGGATGCGCCTAACGGATTATACACCGTCCGATTTCCTGACCCACGAGATGCCGAGGGTGTAGGCGAGGTTGAACCGACTTCAGTTTTGCCATGGGAAATGCCCTGGAGAACCATTATTATCGGCTCTTCGCCGGCGAGCATCATTGAGTCGGGAATGATCTATAATTTAAGTGATGCTGCCATTCCTGGAGATTTTTCATGGGTTAAGCCCGGTCGTGCATCATGGAGCTGGCTGTCTGATCCTGATAGTCCAAAAGATTTTGATAAGCTCAAGGGATTTGTGGACCTGGCTGTAGAAATGAACTGGGAATATTCTCTTGTCGATGCCAACTGGGACCTGATGAAAGGAGGCGATATCGAGCAGCTGGTAAATTATGCCAATTCAAAAAATATAGGAATATTAATGTGGTATAATTCAGGAGGGCCGCACAACCGAGTCACCGAAAGACCAAGGGATATCATATCCGATTCGGAAAAACGAAAAGCAGAATTCAAAAAGCTGAAAGAATGGGGAGTGAAAGGAGTAAAGATTGATTTTTGGCATAGCGACAAACAAAATCTTATCACCCTCTATCACGATGTTTTGGTTGATGCGGCAGAGCATCAGATTATGATAAATTTTCATGGCTGTACCATCCCGCGGGGGTGGTCCAGAACATACCCACACTTGATTTCCATGGAATCTGTCAGAGGTGAGGAGTGTTATCTTTTTGATAAGGTTTATACAACTGAAGCACCGATTCAGAATTCAATTTTGCCATTCACGCGAAATGCCATTGGTCCAATGGACTACACGCCTTTTGGATTATCGGATTTGGAAAATCCGCACATTACTTCCTTTAGTCATGAACTGGCCCTAACGGTCATTTTTAATTCGGGAATTATTCATTTTGCAGACAATGTAAAAACCTACCTGTCCTTACCCGAATATGTCAGGGAGTTTGTGGAAAACGTACCAGCCGCTTTTGATGAAACGCATTATATATCTGGTGAACCTGGAAAAGATGTGATCCTGGCTTGCAGAAAAGGCAACGACTGGTATTTAGCGGGAATAAATAGTGAAAAAACCATCAAAGAATTAAGCATTCAGATGCCTTTCATCACCCAGGGGGCCTATGATATGAGTCTTATTGTGGATGGAGCAAACACAAGGACTTTTGATAATGAATTGAAAGTATTTAAAGCCGGAGATGAAATAAAAGTGAAAATGCTTGAAATTGGAGGTTTTGTGGCAGTATTGAAAGCTCAATAGCATGCACAATATTAAGTTTACAATAAAGCTTATTTTCACCATTGGGCTACTCAATTTGTTTTTTATGGCGGAGGGCAAAGATGTAGATTGGACAGCCCAATGGATTATGCATCCCACTGTTCAGCCACAGGATCATGCAGTAATTATATTCAGAAAAAACTTTGAGCTTCAGTCCAGGCCTGAAAAATTTGTGGTGCACATTTCTGCCGACAATCACTATCGTTTGTTTGTGAATGGGCATTATATAACCCGGGGACCCGCCAGGGGTGATTTATCTCATTGGTTTTATGAAACGATCGATTTGGCTCAGTACCTACAAAATGGAAAAAATACCATTGCTGCTGAAGTAGTCAATTGGGGGCCGAAACGATCATTTACCTACTTTTCGCAAATGACGTCCTTTATTCTTCAGGGAGATTCAGAGGCTGAAAAAATTGTCAATACAGCCGGAGGCACTTGGAAATGCATTCAAAATAAAGCGATCAAGCCTAAAATCATTGAGTGGATGACGGATCGAAGTACCATTGACTTTGGATTGTATGTGGGCAATCCAACTGACAGTATCTGCGGAGAATATTATCCCTGGGGTTGGGAAACAACAGATTTTGATGATTCCAAATGGCTTTCAGCAAAATGGTGTGATATAGCGGGTGGACGTGATACCCAATATGCAGGAGGTATATTGTATGGTGGAGGCAAACTGCTCGTGCCACGTCGGACAGATCTTCTACGAGAAACCGCAATGCCTTTCAGTCGTATTAGAAAAATGTCCGGTGTTGAAATGAATGAAAAATTCATTCACGATAAGGGAAATCTGAAAATTCCTCCGCATAAAAAAGTAAGCATTTTAATCGACCAGAATCATGAGACGATGGGATATCCGGAAATGGTGGTCAGTGGTGGACAAGATGCAAAAATACAAGCCATGTATGCCGAAAACCTGATCTTTAAAAATCAATCTCCAAAAGGCAACCGAAATGTGATTGATGGTAAAAGAATGGTGGGCTTAAAGGACGTGTTTATTCCTGATGGAGGCCCAAATCGTTTGTTTAAACCTACATATATTCGAACATTCCGATTCATTCAGTTGGATATTGAAACACAGGCGGATGAACTGATAATAGAGAAGTATTATCATATTGCCAGCAATGCAGCAATAGAACTGAAGGCAAAATTTGAAACTGGAAATTCAAATCTGGATTGGATCATGGATGCCGGTTGGAGAACCATCAAAATTTGTTCGCAGGACATTCTACATTCTGATGCGTACTATGAGCAAATGCAATACACTGGAGATTCGCGTGTTCACAACCTGTCATTACTCACACTTTCTGGTGATGACTTGTTAACACGAAATGCACTGATACAATTTGACCAGTCGCGTATCCCGGAAGGTTTGACATATGCTTGTTATCCCAATGCTTTCCATCTTATCATACCTTCCTATTCCCTGATCTGGATCGATCAGGTGCACGATTACATGTTGTGGAAAGATGATAAGGATTTTATCGCTCAGTTTGAGTTGGGCATCCATAGTGTCTTGGATTGGTATGAAAAACGAATGCAGTCCAATGGCTTGCTCAGAAAAATTGACTGGTGGGGAGCTTTAGCCTGGCCCCGACATTACAAGGATGGACAATCACCAACCGTTTATGAAGGCAACAATACCTTGTATTCGTTGCATTATGCCTATACTTTGCGGCATGCTGCTGATATTTTTGAGTACCTGGGAAAAACAAGACAAGCAAAGGAATATCGACAAAAGGCCAGTGAGATTTGTGAGGCCGCAAACGTATTATGCAAAAACGCTGAAGGATTTTACACTGAATCGCCGGAAAATAAAAATGTAAGCCAGATCACGAATATTCTGGCAATTCTGGCAGGAGCAAGCACTGGAGCGGATGCAATAAAGCTGATGGAAAAATTGATGGAGCCAAAGGATTGGTTCGGTCAGGTTGACCTGTTTTTGCATGTATATCTTTTTGAGGCAATGAACATGACGGGCTTTCAGGATCGTTTTATTTCTGAATTATCAGAATGGAGATTGATGCAAGAACGCGGCATGACTACTTTTGCCGAAGTGCCACTTGAGTGGGGTGAGGAAAATCAGCGCTCCGAATGTCATCCATGGAGTACTTCCCCAAATTATTTCTTTTTCAGAACTATTTGCGGAATCAAACCTACTTCAGCAGGCCATAAGTCTATTGAGATTATGCCAGCTTTTGGAGATTTGACACAAATAAAAGCAACTTACCCGCATC
>JAHEMV010000469.1 GCA_024643455.1 Cytophagales bacterium | reverse complement strand
GTAAAGTAATATCCCAGGTTTTTATATTCATAGGTATTCTGATTGTGGTAAATATGATCTCAGAAAAGCTTTTTTTGAGGTTAGATTTCACTGCAGACAAACGATACACTTTAAGCAAGGCCACAAAAGATATTTTGGAAGACCTCGACGATGTAGTAACGGTCACTGCTTATTTTACAAAAGATCTTCCGCCACAATTGTTGCGGTCCAGAAAAGACTTTGAAGATTTACTCACCGAATATGAAAATAGATCAGGAGGTAACGTAGTCTATGAATTTGTCAATCCTAATGAGAGTGAAGAGGAAGAGCAAAAAGCACAACAAAAAGGTATCAATCCAGTAATGGTAAACGTTACTGAAAAAGACCAGGTAAAACAGCAAAGAGCATACCTTGGCGCTGTTTTGCAGATGGGTGAAAAAACTGAGATTATTCCAATGATCCAACCCGGCGCTGGCATGGAGTATGCACTGACAACCTCGATAAAGAAAATATCTGTCAAAGATAAACCCAAAGTAGCTTTCCTCCAGGGCCACGGCGAGCCGTCGCCAAATGCTTCTGTCCAGGTTTTGCAACAATTATCCGTATTGTATGACGTAGAACCCTATACCATTACCGATACTGCTGACATTCCAGCGTATTTCAAAACAATTGCAATTATAAACCCAACCGATACTTTCCCACAAAACGATTTTGCTAAACTCGATAAGTATCTAAGCACTGGAGGAGGAATTTACCTGGCCTATAGTAATCTTCAAACTGATCTGCAATCACAATATTTAAGTGCCCTTCCCGACATCGGTATCATGGGCTGGCTGGCCAATAAAGGTATCACAATGAACAATCAGTATGTAATCGATGCAAATTGCGGCACCGTCAATGCAGTTGAGCAACGTGGGATGTTTCGTGTAAACAGGCAAATTCAATTTCCCTATTTCCCTATTCTATCTAAATTTTCAGATCACCCTGCTGCCAAAGGTCTGGAAGGTGTGATCATGCCTTTTGTTAGTTCGATTTCATATTTGCCAAAAGATTCAGCCGTTCATATCAGTCCATTGGCTTTTTCTTCAGAAAATTCAGGAGTATTAAATACCCCGATCTATATCGATGTAAATAAACAATGGAGCAATGATGATTTTAATGCTCCAAGCCAGGTTGTTGCCATTGCGGCTGAAGGGCCTCTTGCAGGTGTATCCAATTCAAAGCTCATAGTTATCGCCAATGGGTCTTTTGCCATAAATGGTGAAGGTCAGCAGCAACAGCAAGTAAATCCAGACAACGTAAACCTCGCGTCCAATTCAATTGATTGGCTGTCGGATGATACCGGGTTAATCGATTTGAGGACCAAAGGAATTACATCAAGACCGCTGGAAAAAATAGACGATACGGAACGTAACCTGTATAAATACGGTAATTTTGCCCTTCCTATTTTCTTAATGATTGGGATTGCACTTTATAGACGACAACGTTATGCAAGAAAACGTCAGTCATGGATTCAGGGGAATTATTAATGGTAAAAGATTAAACTGATTAACAATGTTAAAGAATATTTCAAGCATAAAACTAATTGGCATATTGGCCGGATTAGTACTCATTTACCTGGGTTTTGAATATTTTGGTGGAAAATCCAGAAGCAAATCTTTCAAGGAAGAATTGGTTTCCATGGATACGGCAAAGGTTTCAAAAGTCATCATAGACGCTAAAGGAGAAAATCTGGAATTGATAAAAGAAAACAATGCCTGGAAGGTTTCCATAGGCTCTGGGCAATACGCTGAAGCACAAAAAAGCAGCGTAAAAAGCACCTTGAACTCGTTGTTATCAGTAAAACCATCTCGCATAGCTGCCAAAGATCCTAAAAAATGGAAAGAGTATCAGGTCGATTCTACTGGTACAAGAGTGCAGGTTTTTGAAGGTGATAAAAGTACACTCGACCTCGTGGTAGGTCGTTTTGGCTTTGACCAGCAGGCCATGCAGCAGCAACAAATGATGGGGGGTGGGCGAGGTCAACAACAGTTTTATAGCTATGTGCGTCTTCAAAATGAAGACGAAGTGTATGTAGCAGATAATTTCATGGGAATGTCAATTAATGCTGACCCCAGCAGTTACAGAAACAGAAAACTGCTTTCGTTGACAACCGACTCTATTTCTACTATTCAATATAATTATCCTGGAGACAGTAGTTTTATTTTAAGCAAAACTAATGGAAAATGGAGCGTTTTTGGAAATGCAACGGATTCAGCAGCGACCGTTGGGTACCTCAATGCTATCCGGTACCTGAACAGTTCTAATTTTGTTGATGATGTCCCTGATGCAGCATTGATCTCTCCTACAGTAAGCATGACCATAAAACAAGCAGGAAAGGCTGATATCGAAATAAAGGCATATCAACACCCTATTCATAAGTGGATTATTCATTCTTCAGAAAATTCATCCTCTTATTTTGCTGATGAAGCTACAGTAAATAAACTATTTATTGGAAGTGAAAAATTGACCAATCCCAGAAAAGAATAAAAATCAAAAAAGAAAATCGATTAGCACTTTCGTATAAAGGAGTATTCTAGAATAGAATTTAGATTGACTTTAGTTTATTTGATTAATATTTGAAACAATCAGTCTATTTTAAACAGGTTTTTCGGACGATCAAAGTTGATCTCCTCAAATTTGAAGGGAACCTCATAAATCTCTTCGTATTCTTTACCCAACTCCAGCATATCTTCATCCTCTTTATAATAATGCCATTCCACCAGGACATTATGGCCACCAAGGTGCAAATTATCGAGCTCATTTAATATATCATGGACGATTTTTGAAGACGCAGTATTTACATACTCCAATTCAAACTTAAAGTTGGTGACAGGAATTGGATTTTCAATGTACTTCTGCAACCAGCCTATAACTTTAACATAGTGTTCTGTAGCATCTTCCATATAGGATTTTCCAGTGACCCTAAATTCAGGTTTATCTATATCAAAAACGATCTCTGGGGTCTCCTCGCTTCCTTTTAAGTATAAGTTTTCCATGGCACTGCTCAAATGACAATTTGTGATACAATTTACTAAAAAGAGAAAATAAACTATTCCATTTCATATATAATATCTTGGGAACACTTACATGGGCTACCAATACACATAAAAATATATATTTTAAATATCTCCTTCCTGAGGTCTGATCAAAATTTCTTCTACAACAGAATTTTTAGAAAGGCTAAAAGCCCCGAAAATCGCATCTGCCACATCTTCCGCTTTTATAAACCGTGTCTCTGGAAAACCTGAACCCTCCCAGCTTGAAGTATAGGTTGCTCCCGGTAAAACCGCCGTTACACGGATTCCTTTACTTTTCAATTCTTCCCTAAGCACTTTTGTCATCCCCAACATGGCATATTTAGAAATAGAATACGAACCGCCATTGGCATAAGGAATGATGCTGGCTATGGAACAAATATTGAAAATATGTCCACTTTTGTCATGAATCATCATCGGAAGGATTCCCCGGGTAAGATGGTATGCACTATATAAATTAGTATTGATCATTAACTCGAGTTGGCCATTTGGTTCGCTGCTAATTCCTCCGGGTTGATAAATACCGGTATTATTGATTAAAACATCAATATGACTTTTTTTTGAAATAATAAATTTAACAAAGTCATTGACTTCAGTTTTTAGAGAGATATCTGAAGTCCTCACCAATACTTCAACTCCCGTAAAGGCCCCTTCTACTTCATTTTTTAACTTTTCCAGTTCTACTGTATTTCGGGAACAAGTGATAATATCAAAACCATTTTTGGCAAACTTTAAAATTAATGCTTTGCCAATGCCTTTTGTTCCTCCCGTAATGACTGCAACTTTGTTCATATGCTCAAATGTTTTTCTGGTTGATAATCGAAAATATTATCTTTTTTTTATCTATCCTCATTGAACATCAAATAATATGCACAAAGTTGTATCTTTATGACCGTTTGATAAATCCTAACTATATGCATGGAATTGGCAATTACTTCATTTTTTTAGGAAACCTATTCATAAAAAGAGAGGCATTTCGCACCTACGTTAAACAAATTCTTGATGAATGCATCAAGGTTGGTATTGACTCTCTGGTAATCGTGAGCATTGTTTCCACCTTTATTGGGGCAGTTACATGCGTACAAACTGCCTTCAACCTGGTGAGTCCGCTTATTCCCAGGTACGTCATCAGCCTTGTAGTTCGCGATATGACTTTGCTTGAACTCGCTCCAACCATCACTGCCATAGTGTTTGCTGGCAAGGTTGGATCAAACATTGCTGGTGAATTGGGTACAATGAAAATTTCTGAGCAGGTAGATGCCCTGGAAGTTATGG
>JAHEMV010000468.1 GCA_024643455.1 Cytophagales bacterium | reverse complement strand
GACTGACTAAGGGTCAATATTCTCCAACATCAAAAGTTTCCACCGTTACGAAGTCTACACCTTTAGGTTCGCTTGATCATCCATTTAATCCTGCAGCTTTTGCCATGGGATCTGATGGAACGTTTATAGCTAGGACAATGGATAGGGATCCAAAGCATTTACAGGCAATGTTGTTGCGATCGCATCAACACAATGGGACTTCTTTTCTGGAAATTTATCAAAACTGCAATATTTTCAATGATGGTGCATTTTTTAGCTTTACAGAGAAAGACACCAAAGCTAGCAACGCGATGTTTGTTGAGCATGGAAACCCGATGGTATTTGGTGCGGAAAATGAATATGGAATTAAACTCTCGGGTACAAAACCTGAAGTAGTTAAATTAGGTGCAGCACATTCGTTGGAGGATTTATGGATTCATGATGAAAATGATGGAATCAAAGCAAATATTTTGATCCGGATGGAGTCTATTTATCCAGAGTTAGCTTTACCAAGACCTTTCGGTGTGTTTTATATTGGTCAGCGACCAAATTATGAAGTTCTTTTGCAAGAGCAAATCGATCAAGCTATTGCTAAAAAAGGGAAAGGAGATCTTGATGCGTTGATTGCTGGCAATGAAACCTGGGTGATCCAATAAAAAACCTTTATTTCTTATCAAGAACAATAGGAGAAAGCCAATTACTTCGAAGCAATTCTTCTTCTTCGGTCACACGAATTGAGAATTTTTCCTTTGGAATTAAAACAATTTGGTTGTCTTCTTTTAGTTTAAAGCTTCCTTTTTTAAGCTTTCCTAAATGAGAATAGGAAACATCGATTTCGTCATTGATTTTCCTGGTTCCAATTATAAAATTTAACTCGGGATAACTGGTGACTGCCTGATCATCGATAGATAAAATCAAATCTCCCTTATTAACTCCGGCATCGTATAAAGCCGAGCCAATCAAAGGATTTGACATCATTATTGCTGTATCACCTTCATATTTCAATCGTACAAATCCAATACTTGGTTTTCCGGGATATTTTTTAATCATCTTATAACCAAACTTGTCAAATAATGACTCATAATCTGGGATTGTGTTTCCAAAAATGTAGGTTTCGAAAAAATGCCTTGAAAAATCACTATTCCCACAAACTTCTGTTAATGTATTTAGGAGATCCGGGTTTGTATATGGAATTTCCTCTTTTCCATACTTTATCCAGACTGCCTTCATAAAGTCGTCAAGAGATAAATTTTTAAATTCTGTTCGAAGGGAAAGATCCAGTGCCAGGGCGATCATTTCTCCATAATAATAATACGACACAAATGTGTTGGAAAAATTGTCATCATCAATGGAAGATGAGCGATCCGTAAATGGTGCCATTTCACTCATATAAACTGGTGAGCCAAAATTCCATCCAGGGGCATTAACAAATAAATTCAGTTTGCCACTCAGGCCGTTCAAGTATGAGTTTTGATCTAAAATTCCAGATCTGCAAAGCGCCAAATCTCCATAATAGTTTGTAAAACCTTCACCAAACCATAATTCACCACTTATTTGTATTTCTGTAAAGTCAAACGGTTCCAGTGCAGCTGGCCGTATTCGCTCGATATTCCAAATGTGAAAAAATTCATGTGAAATGGCTTCTATCAAACGATCCTGGTTACCTGTTAATGGGATATAATCTGAAATCATTGTGGAGTTACGGTGTTCCATTCCATCGCTATAATATCCTTCTCCGTAGGAACAAAGAAATGTAAAAGTACTGTCTGAAAAATCGGGATATTCTCCGAATATCTTCATCTCTTCGCTAACTACTTTTTTTGTCATATTCACGAATTTGTCATATTCCTCTTCATTTGAGTCTGCATTGATGGCCATGAGAAACCGAGGTGATTTATGTATATCTGCAGTAAATTCTTTTAACTCGAAATTGCCAAGAATACATGGGCTGTCCATTAAATACTGCAAATCTGTTGCGGAATAACTATTTTTTGTACTATCCAAAAGATGTAATTGTGTGGCAATTTTCCATGAGGAAGTATCTGGGAGATCAAAGATTACCTTGATTGGAAGATGTTCCATATGTTCAATCCACAGCAACGTTGCCGGCATATTAAGGTTGGCGAAATCTTCATCAATGCCAGAATAGGTTCCGTCAGCATGGTTAGCATAAAGAGTATAATTAATAAGAACTGAACTATGGATATTTGATACTTTCCATCGATCCGGTGCGGTCCTATTAATTTCGTATTTAGCATTGGAATCATCCACAGCAAAAAGACTATAAATATTTTTCCCGAAATTATGCATAGCATATCGACCTGGAGATGCCTTACTCATAATAGCAGTAACCGCCGAGTCTTTAACATTATCCAATTTTATGGTAATGTCAGCTTCGTGATGTACCGCATTTGGGAAGCGGATCAAATAGGTAATCGTATCCTGTGAATTAGCTGATTGCAACAAAATGAAAGAAAGAAGAATTGATAGAATTACTTTCTTCATGCTAGTTAATATGGTTGATATTTGAATATAATTTATTGCCCTTTTTTCTGAAGCAAGCCGCTGCTATCAAAAGATTTAGCGAAACTACCGCAAAAATCAGCTGCACGATCTTCTGCGCCATCTGCATTTTTTACAGTTGCTTCAATTTGAAATATAAGCGTTTTGTTATGAGCATCAAACAAATTGGCTTCTACAACTACGGTTTGTTGTGTTTGATATGACCATGTATTTACTCCGTAGAGATTATCAATATAATTAAAAAAATAATTAGGTTGATTATAGGCACCATCCATATATCCACCTGAATATGAATATCTGTCTTTTGTAGCAATGTCTTTTAAACTCATAGTAATAACACCATCAACATTTTTATCTTCGATTAATTGCAAGATTTCCTCTTTGGTATAAAGGTTTTTTTTGTTTTTATCCACATTTATACTACTAAACATATTATACCCTTTTTCCCTAAGTCGATAAGACAATTCTTCCTCATACATGGTTCGTGTATCATACTGATTAGTCATGGCAATTATCAAAATCCGATCAAGTTTTGCCGTAGAAGGATTTGGTTTAAGCGTATTAACAGACACTGCAGAACAACCTGCACTAATAATGATCAGAGATAAGGCAACTATTGATTTCAATTGCATGGTATAATGTATTTTTTAATTATTTGGCAATTATAATAAATATCATCGATAACTTGGTTCTTTACACTAATTTGAATTATTAATAAATGATTAATGTCCGATACTATTTTTTATAATATGGAAATTAACTCATATATACTATATTTCATCGTTTCAATAATTTGGAACTTGGAAATTATAACACTCAATTTTTGCTATACCAGGTATTGACTTGATTTTCAGTTCCTAATTTCACCAAAAGTTTATTTAATTAGTTTTTTAGCTGTTTACAAAATGATATTTTTGTCGCTTGTTTTTGAGCAATCAGAGTATTAAAATATAAACGGCAACCAAAATTACATGTCTGGAAATATATTTTCATATTATTTAATGCCTGTAGCTATCTCATTCATCATGTTTGGGATAGGATTGAATCTTAGGTTTGCAGATTTTGGAAATACATTTAAAAAGCCAAAAGCAGTACTTACTGGTCTGGTAGCACAAATGGTGTTTTTACCAATTATAGCTTTTGGTATAAATGCAATTTTTGATATTGATCCCATTTATAAAGTCGGGTTAATTTTGATTTCGGCTTGTCCAGGAGGAACAACTTCTAATCTTGTAACGCTTTTTCTACGAGGGAGATTAGCGCTTTCTGTAACGCTAACTGCTTTCAATAGTTTTCTAATCGTGTTTACAATTCCATTAATTACACATTTGGCTTTGTACATGTACGAGGGTCTTGATAAAAATATTGAAATGCCAATTTTGGAAACGGCAGGGAATATGCTTTTAACAATTTTATTGCCTACCATTTTAGGAATGACGATTCGGTATTTTTTTACTGATCTTGTCCATCGAACTCAAAAAATCATCAACATTTCCATGTCTTTGTTTTTGTTTTTTGTTTTCCTGGGAATATTCTTATTTGAAAATGCCGGTTCAGGAAGTGTATCGGAGTATGCCTATCTGTTCTTACCAACATTTTTATTAAATGTTATATCCATGTTTACCGGTTATTGGTTTGCCAGAATATCGGGAATTGAAAATAGAGGGAGATATACCATAGCCATTCAGGTCGGATTGCAAAATAGTGCCCTGGCGATATATGTTGCAAGTAAATTGCTCAATCAACCTGAAATTGCAGTTGTGGCGATCATTTATAGTTCATTTACACTTATTACAACATCTTTTTGGGCTTTCCTGATGAAGAAGTATCTTTAATCCATGGAA
>JAHEMV010000467.1:3123-4348 GCA_024643455.1 Cytophagales bacterium | reverse complement strand
GAAAAGCAGCGAAGACAATATGAATTTATTACTTAAAAAGCTGAAAGGAATCTACAATCGCAAAGCAAAATTTGTTACGGTAATTACCCTTATTTTTCAGGGAAGCGTGCATCAATTTCATGGTGAAGTAGTCGGTTCCATTGCAGTAACCAAGTCCGGATCAAATGGATTTGGGTATGACCCCATTTTTATCCCTGAAGGTTGGCAAAATACATTTGCTGAGTTAGATTTAAACACCAAAAACAAAATCAGTCATCGTTCGATAGCTGTTGAAAAGCTAGTTGAATTTTTAAAATAAAATTATGTCCAGTCCATTAATTATTGGTGTTACCGGAGGAAGTGGGTCTGGTAAATCACTCTTTTTAAAAGAACTTTTAAGTTCATTTAGCGAAAACGAAGTATGCTTGATTACCCAGGATAATTACTACAAAGACAGGAATCAACAGCCTATTGATGAAAATGGCGTGAAAAATTTTGATTTGCCTGAGTCGATCGATAACAAGCGCTTGTATGATGATATTGTATCCTTAAAAGAAGGAAGGGAAGTTCACATGCAGGAATATACCTTTAACAATCCGAAAATCACTCCAAAAAAGTTGATATTCAAACCTGCCCCAGTGTTGATCGTAGAAGGGATTCTGGTTTTTTATTGGAAGGAAATAAGAGAAATGATTGATTTGAGCGTGTTTATTGAAGCAAGCGATCTAATTAAAGTAAAGCGCAGGATCATAAGAGATGCCAAAGAACGTGGATACGATTTAGATGATGTGCTTTATCGATATGAACACCATGTCGCACCTTTTTACGAATCGTTCCTTCATCCGCTTAAAAGCCAGATGGACATGATCATTCCTAACAATACATCGTTCATCAAAGGAATGAAAGTCCTCGAAGGATACATCAAAAACCATATTAACGCGAATAAGGCGGCTAGTACTTGATCTTCAAGGAATAATTTTTACCTTTGCTGGCCCATAATAAAAAAATGGAAAACGTGAAAAAATCAGTTCTGTTAGCCTTGGCATTATTTGTATTGCTACTCACAACCGGAGGAGAGTATACCAATAATATGCTTAAAGCAAAAACTAAGGTTGTAGCTGATTTGCATGAAGATAGTGACGAGGATTCAACCGATTTTCCAACATTATCCTTTGATATTTTTAATTCTGTTATTCAGGTTTCACACCTGGTTTTTCACAGCGATTTGATTTTTGAATTTGCACTT